>NZ_CANLRP010000107.1 GCF_947493425.1 uncultured Microscilla sp.
CAATAGATTTTAAAGATACATTGTCTATTGGAGCCATTCACAGATTTTAAAATGGAGGATGGCGAACATGTTGTTATGCAATTGTCCCTTCCAATTTATCGATAATCAGACGGTCTATGCTTTTTATTTTAAGCAGTGGCGACTCTACTTTTACGGCATTAGGGTGACTGTCGGTAGATACTACACACTCAAATAATCCACTTTTTTGCAAACGTTCCATGGCATTATTTGGAAAAATACCGTGAGTCGTAATCGCCGATATTTTAGTAGCGCCCGCATCTTTATACGCCTGTGCAGCGTTAATCAACGACCCACCTGTACGAATCATATCATCATAAATCACCACATTTTTTCCTTTTACATCGGCATTTATTCCCGTGATCTGGGTGTTTTCGGCACTAATGCGTCGCTTAAACACAAAAGCCGCAAAAATGCCCATATCGTTTGCCAGCGACTCTACCCATTTGGCTCTGCCCGTATCGGTACAAGCCAAAATAAAGTCTTCTCCTCCCAGCTCGCGGGCGGCCTCTATTACCAGGTCTTTACAGTAAATATGCACCGGGCGAATATTGCCTTCGAAATAGTGCTGCAAACCCGAAGTATGTAAGTCGAACAATAATACCTGATTGCCCCTTCCAGTAATAGGAATGGCTGACAATAGCCGGGCACGACTTTTACCTGTCACCACTTCGCCAGGTTTTACAGCCCGCTCCATCGTAGAGTAACCAAAATAAGGGATCACTAAAGTAAGCGTTTTTCCCCCATACTTTTCTATAGCACAGGCCATGTCAAACAACTCAAGAGTGTCTGAGTCGGCAATGGTCCCTCCTACTATCACTACATCTTTTCCGTTTACATCTGACAAAATCCGTTGGTATCGTTCGCCATCAGGAAAAAATCGCACTTCGGTTGCTCCATCTTCATAGCTACTGTCCAACGCCAATAGTTTGGTCTTTAAATAGGCATAATTTTGAGTACTGAATATAATCTTCATATATTTTAATTTTGTGGCTGATTTTTCTTCAAATCATCCTCGTTTTTATCACATAAATATCTGACAACCGGCACTTTAGCTAGTACTACATACTATAGGGTACCCAGCTGAGTTTTAAATTAGAAAGATTTTATTTGGAATCCAAAGAACCGATCCGTCACCAGAGATTTTACGTTTATTAGGCGCAATAAAATTGAAATTATTTGCAAATTGCGTTTTCATCTATGGCTACAAAAACGAGGAGGAATTTTTGACAACTTCACACACTTGACCTAAATCATTCGTACTGGCTGTAGCTGAACACTTAAATAAAAATTACTGATGCCCATAATTCAATCTTCGTCTTACAAAGCACCTGCCTGGTTGCCCAACCGTCACTGGCAAACCATCTACCCCAACGTATTCAGAACAGTAAAAGGAGTAAACTACCAACGAGAACGGATTCAAACTCCTGACGATGATTTTTTAGACTTGGACTGGTCAAAAACAGGCGATAAGCACACCACACGCTCACTTGTAATACTCTCGCATGGGCTCGAAGGAGCCGCCAACCGAACCTATATGCTGGGCATGGCCAAGGCATTTAACGCCCAGGGGTGGGATGCGCTCGCCTGGAACCTACGTGGCTGTAGTGGGGAGCCTAACCGTACCGTTAAACTATATCATCACGGTATTACCGAAGACCTTGACACTGTACTAAAGCATGTATTTGCTCGCTATTCTTACGAAAAAATAGTATTGGTAGGCTTCAGCCTGGGGGGTAACCTTAACCTGAAGTACTTGGGTGAGCAAGGCAAAAACCTTGATTCACGCATTGTAAAGTCGGTGAGTTTTTCTACCCCTTGCGACTTGGGCAGTAGCGCACCCCTGCTCGAAAATCGCAATAACTGGATATACCAACAACATTTTAAAAAAAAATTGGTGCAAAAAATAAAAACCAAGAGTAAACTATTTCCCAAAGAATTACCACTCGAATTATTAAAAAAAGTAGATTCTTTGCTCGATTTTATAGATATTTATCTGGCACCTATCCACAACTTCAAAAATGCTGAGGATTATTTCAACCAAGTAAGTGCCTGCTTTTTTCTTGATAAGATTCAAATCCCATCGTTGATCGTCAATGCCGTTAACGATTCGTTTCTTTCGCCAGAATGCTCGCCCATAGCGCAGGCACAAAATCACCCTTATGTTTTTGTAGAAAACCCAACTACAGGAGGACATTGTGGGTTTCCGATGGCAGATAAACAAGGATTGTATTGGTCAGAAAAAAGAGCTTTGGAATTTGTCAGTTAGGGAGTAACCAGTAAATAAAGTACTCATTTTTGGGTAGAGGCTTTGCTCTAAGGCAAGGCAAATTTTGCGAGCATAGCCGTAGCTATGGTCAAAAAATTTAACAAAGCATGAGGGTGAAGCATCACCCATCAAATGCATATACTTTTTATTGGTTGCTCCCTTAATCGCCAGCAATGCCCAGATGGGGTGATAATGTGTGGTTACGATTCAATAGCATGGTTAGAAATAATCGTCAGGCAATTGAGATATGAAAAGAGACAGAAAATTTTGGTACTCGTTTTTTAATGAACTAGGGTTTATGATTATGCCCTATGCTTATCGTTATCAAAGCAATTCTCCGCTCAACTGTGAGCTGAGAAAAATTGGTGAACCAGTCATATATCCTGAAAGTGAGGAATTTAAGATTGTAAAGTCTGATACAGGGTATTTTTTTTACCAATTAGATGAAGTAATGCTTCATAAGGCGCTTGATACGATGCGCTATGCAGATTTTTTAATCCGACGTAGACTTAAAAAGAAGCGGATTCCGATGAAAATTCGCCCACAAAAAAGCAAAAATATTGCACGTATAGCCCAACACCCCTTATTGAATGGATTTGATCCTAAGGAGTTTTTTGCCATGATTACAAAAATCACCAATGAACTGGATCCCTTGGGGCTTCAGGGTAACGCCAACTATTTTGGCGATTATGATAGTTATGGTTTTTTTATGCTTGACATTGAAAAACTGTGAAAAACCTGCCCCCGCTTTTTGGGGGCTTTTACTTTTTAAATAATCGAATGCCTGTTATTTCAGAATCTTCTTATCGTTCGCCTTTTTGGTTACCCAATAGGCACTTACAAACCATTTATCCCAATATACTGCGCCGGATTGAAGGCGTACATTACCAAAGAGAACGAATTGACACTCCAGACGGTGACTTTCTTGACCTTGACTGGTGCAAATCGCCCTCTGGTCAACATCGTTTGGTCATTATGTCGCACGGTCTGGAAGGCGACACTCACCGTACTTATATGAAAGGAATGGTGCGGGCTTTTCGCCAACAAAACTGGGATGTGTTGACCTGGAACTATCGGGGCTGCAGTGGAGAAAACAATCGCTTGATCAAGGCTTACCATAGTGGGGCTACTTATGATTTGGCAACAGTAGTGCAACACGCGCTTTCGCTCGATGTATACCAAGAAGTGGTCATGGTGGGGTTTAGCCTGGGGGGTAACCTTACCCTCAAATACCTGGGTGAACAAGGGACTCAATTGTCAAAACTGATCACCAAATCGGTGATTTTTTCGGCTCCCGTAGATTTGGCGGCTTGTGCCGATGAGATAAGCAAGCCTCATAACTTTATTTATGCCAAGCGCTTTTTGCGTACCCTTAAACAAAAACTTAAGGCGAAGATTGAACGATACCCTGATGCCTTTGCACCAGATATAATGCAACAAATCAAAACGTTGCGTGATTTTGACAATTTATATACAGCACCTGTGCATGGGTTTGAAAACGCACAAGACTACTACAAACAATGTAGTGCCCGTTATTTTTTAGATACGATTGCTATTCCCACCTTGATTGTAAATGCTCAAAATGACAGTTTTTTGGCACCTACATGCTACCCAAAAACACAGGTTGAAAAGCTAGACCAGGTTTTTTTAGAAATTCCCCGAAAGGGTGGGCATTGTGGTTTTGCCCCGGCAAAACAACGCGATTTGTATTGGTCTGAGCAACGCGCGCTTGAGTTTGTACAAAGGTAAACCATTTCTATAGCCATAAAGCCTGCTACTAAACTTGTCAGAGCAGGCCTTGAATTATTGATTTTATAAACTATTGAAAATTAGCGTTCTATAAATCCTCCGGCTCCTTGCAAAACAAGATAAAAACCCCAAGAACCAAGTTCCCAGCGCTTTATAAACAAGCCGTGCGGCCTCCATCTACTGGCACATTAATACCATTGATGTAGCCTGCCGCTGGACTCGCCAAAAATACAATGGCGTTGGCCACTTCTTCGGCTTCGGCAAAACGACGGGCAGGAACCCCTGCTTTCATTATTTCTTCTATTTCTTCATTGCTTTTTTTCAGTTTTTGAGCACGATTTTCTACTATTTGCTCCAGGCGGGCTGTTTTGGTAAAACCTGGCAATACATTGTTTACTGTAATGCCATATTGTCCCAACTCGTTGGCCAATGTTTTAGACCAGTTGGCTACCGCACCTCTCACCGTATTTGATACCCCCAGGCCATTGATGGGTTGTTTTACTGAAGTAGAAATCACATTCACAATTCGCCCAAAGCCCTCTTTGCGCATCCCCTCCATAAGCCCTTGCACTAATATATGGTTACATACCAAGTGCATGTCTATAGCGCTCTTAAACTCTTCTATTTCAGCGTTGGCGATGGGTCCACCCGGAGGTCCTCCCGTGTTATTAATCAGTATGTGAATGGCTTGTGGTGTATCAGACAAATAAGCGTCTATTTTTTCGCGTAAAGAGTCAGGTTCCGAAAAATCAACCAAAATATAATCGTGTACCTGCCCAGCCGACGTATCCAACTCTTCGAGCACATGTTTCAAACGGGTTTCGTTTCTTGCCAACAAAGTAACTCTTGCTCCTAGTTGTGCCAATGCTATAGCACTGGCTTTGCCTATACCTTGGGTACTCCCAGCCACAAAAGCGTTCTTTCCCTGTAGATTTAAATCCATAAATTCTTCATTATTTAATGACTCACTGCCCCAATGTGGGGGTTCATCAATCATCAAATTTAATCAATCTCTCTTAACTTTAAGCAACTAACCCTGCCAAAATCATTTATCCTATTGGCATAAATCCTTGATTAGTTGTGCCAGTCAAGCAAAATAGGTTTTGTATCGAATATTACCAGGCTGGTACGAGTTTGGCAGAAAATCATTAATTTGCACTTTGAACACTAAAATTTTAGTAATATGAATACCCCTGAGTCGTTTGACTTTACACCTGAAATGATCGAAATTCCTGAGATTTTTCGTTCTTCTCTTGACAAAAAGCCTTTTGAAAAATGTATTTCCTGCGAAACCTACCTTCTGGATGAAGGTGTAACCTATTTTATTGAAAAGTCGGTGCGCAACTATAAAGACCATGGGGTAACCGATACCGTTTTTGAGTACGCTATGTGTATCGACTGTATGGAGCGCATGCGGCAGGCAGTATCTACCGAGTCGTTGCAGCGTATGGAAGAGTATTTCTTGTCGCAGGTAAACCCACTAGAGCGCCAATTGCTTATGCTCAACAACGAAGAGACATTGAACATAGAGCCTTGGATAGAAAACTGTATTGTAAAAGGCACCCCAAAAACCGAACTCGACGAGTATCAATTGCATTGCCAATGTTTTGGAAAACAGATGGTGTTTACTTACATGCCTTATATGATTGGTGGAGAAGCTATGGAAGAAATGGCGGAGTTACTTTCGGCAAAATCGCGCGGGGAAATTGACAATTTTATGGATGATAATTTTGGTTTGCCACCTGAGCTTAAGAAAGAATTGGGAGATTTTAAGTATGTATTAATTTAGACTTTAATACTGTTGGGTATTTTGATGGTTTATCAAGATCCCCAACAGTATATCATCCAAAACAGTGTATATTTTACAAAGGTTAGTGACTAAAAGCAGCTCCTCGCTCAATGCTAATTTCTATTCTCTCTTGCTTTTTTACACTACTGTTTTTAAACACCTTCTTACGGTTGGTAGTGCCATTTTCAGCACAATCTTTTATATACCTAATGGCATCTTGATAAGCCCTGTCTCTGTTTTTCTGTTGTTCTCGGCTCAACTGCCCCCAAAGCCTTTTTAACTGATCTAACGCGTCTTTTTTGTTGACAATATGCTTAGAAACTTTTTTCCAGGTTTTGTTTCCAGTGAAGTCATCACCCATAATCCGGATAATCACCACATGCCTGTCATTAGAAAAAGCACCCCCTTTTAAAAGTTCAAAGTCAACCCTGGCTTCTGAACCTTTGAACCCATCAGCTTTAAAAGACTTACTGGTTTTGCTGCCCGAAGTACTTACGCCGTTTTTGGGTGCTCTTGAGATAAAGTTTTGAGCCTTTTTGTAAGCACTCTCTACTTTTTTGCGATCACTACTGGGCACCGACTGATAAAGCCTCTTGAGCAAATCCATTGCTTCGCGTTTGGTAATAATTTTTCGTTCACCCCAAGAAACTTCTTTACCAGAGGCACCCACGGTAAGTTTGGTTCCTTGAATTTGCATTTTGACAGCATGCTGTCCCCATGCGCTAGACATGCCTATACTTAACAGGCAAATAAAAAGTATTGATTTCATTGTAATAAATGATTTAGTTAGAGTTTGCACAAAACTATCACATTTTCTACACAAAAAAAGGTTTTATTTATCCTAAAAACATAAAACTCTAAAGCAAAAAAACGAGATAGCAACAACAGCTCGTTTTTCTTTCCTAACCACCAAGCTTATATTTTGTCAAAACGTCGCTGTTGACAGAACCTCCCAAACTTAACTCGCAGGATGTATAAACTCATTTGTGCTAGATTTGACGCATCTAATCCGAAAAGTCATTATAAAACCTCCTATAAACGACCGCTTTAACCGCAGGAGGCTTGCCTCTGTGAAGCTAGATAAACACTAATTTTTTTGATGTAAAGCAAAAGCTCGAATATCATCTAATACCCCTGGAACAAAGGCATGCCCTCCCCAAAGCCAAAACTTCCACATGAAAATCGCATCTGGGCGTATTTTTTGAAAATGCCGATGTTTGAGTAAACTATGGGTCGCGTTGGCGTAAGTCTTCACGGCACATTGCTGAGGATGATATTTCATAAAAATGTTGCGGTAAACGCTCGCTGACTTTTGAAAATTGACATTCAAATCTTTATCACCAAACAACGCAAACACTGGGCATTGAAGGCGTTTAAGTCCTTCCGTTGCATCTGCTTGTATATTTTTTTGCGCAAAATAATAGCGTTCCTTGGTCATTAAACGAGGAGTAGTGCCTGCAGTAGCCTGCTTTTTACGCTCATAAGCTACATAAGCTTCATAGTTTTTTTTCTGAAGTAAGAATTGATGATCTGCTTTGTTTTGAGCCAAACCTTTCGCAATCTCATAGGTACTTTTCCCTTCTCTTTTCAACCTTTGGGTGGTCAAATAGTTACTTTGTTGCCTCCAGTTGACTGCCCCTGAGACTATGATCATAAAACTGAGCTGAGCCTTTGAATGATGATTTAACAAAGGAAGCACCCAGCCTCCCTGACTAAAACCAATCACCCCAATTTTTGAAAATCGCCACTTTTGGCTGGTACGTACATACTTTAGCGCATCTCTTACTTCTTGGGCTCGTGCTTCCATATCTTGCGATAGCCAGTTTCCTTGCGAAGCCCCTACTCCTTTCTTATCCCAAGCCAGGGTAGCCACCCCTTTTGCCGCCAAATGTCTCCAGATAGGTTCGTAATATCCGTGGGCGTTGGCAGGCAAGGCACCATCTCCGTGTACAAAGATCAACAGCGTAAGCGAGTCTTTTGGTAGATTTTCAGGCACATTGAGCACTCCCGATAAAGTATCTTGATTACTCAAAAAACGTATTGGATAAGCCGTATAATTGTCTGCTGGTAGCCAGATAAAAAATGCCAGCAACAGTAAAAACAGCCATAACAACGATTTTTTTACGATTTTTTTCATGGGCATTTCTAAAACTTGATACCTATTTCCAGTTCAAAGCCCCAATTGGTGCTAAAAACACGCGAAGTTTGTAATTGCTGAAAAATACTCCCTCCTACCACTATCCCCAGTGAACTCTTAGGTATGTACATAAGCCCCTGCTTAGAACCAACCCCGATTAAAAAGTTGTGCGACCTTTTTTCTTGTCTGTCTCTTAAAACTTCTAATCCTACTGGTACATTTAAAGCTACGTTTGCATACAGGTTTGAAAATAACTTGATGTATACTTGAGTTCCAAAGCCCAAGGTGTAGGCATCTATTACCCGATACTCTGCCCCCTTGATGGTAGTTTCCTTGACTTGAGATTGTCCCAATGAAAACATAAAAGGTACAATGACTTCTTCTCTATCAGAAAAACCTACATAGCTCACCCGCCAACCTTGAGTATGCAGCCCTGCGCTTCTTTTAAAGGTGAGCAGGTTATGCCATTGCCCCAACGGTTTATTTTTGGTAATGGTCAACCTGCTCACTGCCGAAGATTCACTTAACACTTTAGGGCTCACATACTCAGCGGTGAGCCGTTTGGCTTTTCTTTCTTCGGCAAACTTTTTTAAACAATGCTCCAACAAGCCTCTGATGCTTTTCTCTTGTGAATCTGCAATGTCAGATTGGGCTGAAGTAGCAAAAACTTTATCTTCGTAATGTTCTATAGAGTAGATTTTTTTTAGTTTAGCTTGCTCTTTTTCATAAAACGCCAGCTTTATCTCAGCCCTGGCAGTTATTTCCGAACTAGACGTTTGCTCCTCTTTTACCTGTAAATAAAGTACTTGGAGTATAATGGGTGTTGCCTGTGGCGTAGGTACAATTGACTGATTAATAAACACTTGAATAGCCTTAGGTACTTCAGGCTTTAGCTTGATGGCCACTTTTTCTTCCAAAACATCTTTGGTGTAGCCAATATTTTGCTGGTCTTTACGGCTATCTATTACCTTTTTTATATAAAAAGAGGGGGAAACAATGTAAAACCGGGCTGGTTTTAAGGTGATTTGGACTTGGGCAGTTGCAAACTGGGCGAGCAGCAAACAAGCCAATAAAATTATGCTTTGATATTTCATACAGGTGTGTGTTAAGTAGCTACAAGCGCTTAGTTTCAAGTAGCAAGTGTTATAAGAATAAAACATAGTATCCATCAGAGAGCAGCGACATCAACTGATTGGCTATTTGTTCAAAGATAGGAGGATTTGAGGTGAGGGCGGTGGTTCAAAATGGACAATATTTGTTGGGGAATTATGTATCAATAGTCCACAGCCCCGACAGGGGCAAGCTTCAAGCGACAAGTCGCAAGTCCTTAGATACCGATGTATATCGGTGCTCACCGAAGGTAATCAGTAATCAACTCTGACTAAAATCACTGCGGAGTATTGATGTATATAATGAAGGGTTTAAAAACCTGTTTGGAAGAGTGACTAAACCTACCATTTATATCACCACATATTCCTTACAAAATACAATGTTTGTCAAAGCCTTTTAAAGACTGTTTCTGAATTAGCGAAATTACGCTGGAATACCCCTCTGGTTTATTTTGAATACAGGCAGTATTTCCTATTTTTGTCTATAAGTTTACAGCCACTGGCTGGTATTTGATTTCGACTACAATATATAAACAAATTCTAATTATGGCTTTTGATATAGATATGATAAAAGCGGTGTATGCTCAAATAACTGAGCGTGTAGAAGCCGCCCGAAAAATTGTAAACCACCCCCTTACGCTATCAGAAAAAATATTATACGCCCACCTTTGGGATGGCAACCCCACTAAAGCATTTACCCGTGGTAAAGACTACGTAGATTTTGCCCCTGACCGTATTGCTTGCCAGGATGCTACTGCACAAATGGCTTTGTTGCAATTTATGCAAGCCGGAAAACCAAAAGTAGCTGTGCCTACTACTGTACACTGTGACCACTTGATTCAAGCAAAAATAGGTGCTGACAAAGACTTGCAAGAAGCCTTGAACACTAGTAACGAGGTTTTCAACTTTTTGGGGTCTGTGTCTAATAAATATGGCATTGGTTTCTGGAAACCAGGAGCTGGTATTATTCACCAGGTAGTGCTCGAAAACTATGCTTTTCCTGGTGGAATGATGATTGGTACTGACTCTCATACTGTAAACGCTGGTGGCTTGGGTATGGTAGCCGTTGGTGTAGGTGGTGCCGATGCTGTAGATGTAATGGCAGGTATGCCTTGGGAACTTAAATTCCCTAAGTTGATTGGAGTAAAACTTACCGGAAAACTTTCTGGCTGGAGCTCTCCTAAGGATGTAATTTTAAAAGTAGCAGGCATACTTACTGTAAAAGGAGGAACCGGAGCTATTGTTGAATATTTTGGCGAAGGTGCCAAGTCAATGTCTTGTACTGGTAAAGGTACCATTTGTAACATGGGAGCAGAAATAGGCGCTACTACTTCTACTTTTGGTTACGACGAGTCTATGGAACGCTACCTGCGTGCTACCGAACGTAATGATGTAGCCGATGCTGCCAACAAGGTAAAAGAACACTTGACAGGAGACGACGAAGTATATGCCAACCCTGAAAAATATTTCGATCAAGTAATTGAGATCAACCTTTCTGAGCTTAAGCCTCACTTAAATGGGCCTTTTACTCCTGACCTTGCCACACCAGTAGGCGAAATGACCGAAAAAGCCAAAGCCAATGACTGGCCTATGGACGTAGAGTGGGGATTGATTGGTTCTTGTACCAACTCATCTTACGAAGATTTATCAAGAGCGGCTTCTGTAGCCCAACAAGCCGTAGACAAGGGCTTAGTCACCAAAGCAGAGTTTGGTATCAACCCTGGGTCTGAGCAAGTACGTTTTACAGCAGAGCGCGATGGTTTATTAGAAGTGTTTGAAAAACTACAGGCACGTATCTTTACCAATGCTTGTGGTCCTTGTATTGGACAATGGGCAAGAGCAGGTGCTGACAAACAAGAGAAAAACACCATTGTTCACTCGTTTAACCGTAACTTCTCTAAACGTGCCGATGGTAACCCCAACACCCACGCGTTTGTAAGTTCACCTGAAATGGTAGCCGCCATTGCTATCTCTGGTCGCTTAGACTTTAACCCTATCACTGATAAGCTGATCAATGATAAAGGTGAAGAAGTAATGCTGGAAGAACCCACTGGTCTGGAATTGCCTCCAAAGGGCTTTGATGTAGAAGATGCAGGTTATGTAGCTCCTCCATCCGATGGATCAAACGTAGAGGTGGTAGTTGCTCCTGACTCTAAACGCTTGCAGCTATTGACTCCTTTTGAGCCTTGGGATGGTAAGAATATTACTGGTGCCAAGTTATTGATCAAAGCCTTTGGTAAATGTACTACTGACCATATTTCTATGGCTGGTCCTTGGTTGCGTTACCGTGGTCACCTCGACAATATCTCTGATAACTGTTTGATTGGTGCAGTAAATGCTTTTAATAAAGAAACCAATAAGGTGAAAAACCAGGTTACGGGCGAATATGGCGAAGTACCTGCTACCCAACGTGTTTATAAAGCTGAGGGCGTTCCTACCATAGTAGTGGGTGACCACAACTATGGCGAAGGTTCTTCACGCGAGCACGCTGCTATGGAACCTCGTCATCTGGGGGTAAAAGTAGTATTGGTAAAATCGTTTGCCCGTATTCACGAAACTAACCTTAAAAAACAAGGGATGCTGGGTATTACGTTTGCCAACGAAAATGACTACGACTTGATTCAGGAAGATGATACATTTAACTTTATTGACTTAGAAAATTTTGCCCCTGACAAGCCCTTAACCGTGGAAATAGTACACGCAGATGGTAGCAAAGATACCATCAAAACCAACCATACCTACAACCAGGCACAAATTGAATGGTTTAAGGCTGGGTCGGCGTTGAACCTTATCAAGGCTCAAAATAAGTCATAAATAATTTTTGCCAAAACCAGCACCAACGGCTGGTTTTTGGCCTTAATGATACACTTGTGCCTGTTAATAAAATGAGTTGGTTGTGTCATTCTAAAAGGGAAAAACAAGTCTTTTTAATAACAAAGACAGCATTTTAAAACAAGCGCTTATATTATACAGAAGGTTGGCTATATCAGTCAATCTTCTTTTTTTGCTCCCATCCTTGACCTACCTTCCCATGTTTTTCGTAAATAATAAATACAACTTTACCCTGTTTTTTAACCAATTATATCCTCCATTATGGTTTACCGTGATAACAAATTTATTCGTATAGAGCTTGATCAAGACAATAAAATAGCTTTGGTCAAGTCAAAATCATTTATCAATGACAAAGAATATCAAAGAAGTTGGTACGCGCTGGCAGATTTACTACTTGAACATCAGATCAACAAACTATTGATCAATGATCAGGATACAAAGGTTGTTTCTCTGAAAAGCGTTGAGTGGCTCATGCAAAACATATTGCCTAAGCTACTAGCCAGCATGAACAACCTCACTGCTGCACTTGTTCCGCCTGAAGATATTTTCTATCAGGTATCTATCCAAAACCTACAAGGCCAAATAGACAACCAACCTAATTTTTCAGACAAAATTACTGTCAAATGGTTTGAGCAACCCGATGAGGCATTGGAGTGGCTCAAGAGTAGTTAAGGAATGATTCCAAAGCAAGATAATGGCATAAAAAAAACCTGAGTTCAATAAACTCAGGTTTTTTTGTGGTATTCACAACTTGAAGTTAGGTTTTGGCTAGCTGGTTTGGATTCCCCATACAAATATGCCCCAACAACAGGGCAATTTGTGCTTTTGATATGTTAGTGCTTATGCAAAAAATAGTTACAAAATAGTTTGGTTGTAAAAAAGGCAGGAATATCTACCCTGCCAGGTTTTTAGTGTTCAGTGTTAGTGTATATTTTTAAGTCCAGGGTGATGAATTCTGAATCTCACTCATAATGGTTGCATATACTTTTATTTCATTACGTAGCTCTGCATTTTCGGCTTTTAGAGTTCCTAACTCTTCTTCGAGGCAGGTCATTCTATTTTTGAGTTCTATTTTTAACTGAGTCATTTCTTGCTTGAGCGAAGCCGCAGTAGAATGCCCTGTGCTTTTTTTGCGCTTTTTGGGAGTTTTAGAGGTGTTGATCTCCCAAATAAATTCAGATGCTAAATTGTTCATATTGTAGAATAAAAATTAGTGTTCAAAAAGTATGAAAGAAAATTGTTGGGTCAATTTGTACTTATTCTTGTTTAGCTGGCTTTTTTGTATTTTTTTGTGTTTTCTTATCTAGACTTTCTATAAGACTTACAACTTTATTGAGTCTCTTCACGGACTTTTGATAACGTGTTTGCATTTTTGTATTGAGTAAATAATATTCTATATATTTGTTAACAAGAGTTTCTTTTGCTTATTATTTAAACAAATATACTACAATCCAGGAACAAAAAGCACTTCACCTTGCTATTTTAATGAGCAAATTAAACAAAAAAAATATTTTTAATTTAACTCATACAGGTAGTCAAAACGGTGTTGGGAGATAGGGAGATGGGGAAATAAATTTACTTGAAAAAATATTCTTATTTAGGGATCAAGTGCACTAGCACACTCAAATATGGTGATATAGTTGGGCTTATGGCAGTAAGCTATAGGTTTGACCAAGCTACTCGTCCCCTAAAGCAAACCCTGCGCTCATACATAAGATAATGAACGCAGGGTGATGTTTATTTTATAAAAAAAGAGAAAGTACTTACAGGTTGATCTCCTCGTCTATATCTACCGAAGTATCTTCAAGGTTGAGGTCTAACATAAACTCTTTGATGGCCTGGGTTCCTTGTCTGATAATTTCTTTGGGTACATTATTAATTTTAGGATACTGAATCTGTTTAAAATATCGTTCAGATGCTTGACTTGGTTCACGCATACCATATACCAAAGCCCGTCCTATTTTCATATCATTCATCATTACTTTAGCTTCTTCGTCTTCTATGTTCAATGCCATAGACTGCAACGAAGAGGAAGTAATCACCTCAGGAATGCTCTTTATAGGGTTACACAAAAGGTTCATTTTTTCAATTTTTGGTAACTTAAGCAATGCTTCTGGTATTTCGCTTATCTCGTTATACATCAGGTAAAGCTCTTTCAGTTCCTTTAGATTCGCTATTTCTTCAGGAATAGCCGTAAGCAAATTAAAGTTGGCGTACAGCTCTTCAAGTTTACTTAGTTGAAATACACTTGCAGGAATTTCGGCAAAGTCGTTTCCTGAAATATCCAGAGAATGAAGTTCAGTAAAAATACTCATGTCTTCTGGAAAAGATTCAAGCAGATTGCCCGCCAACGAAAGGTTTTCCAAAGCCGTCATTTTCATTACCTGCTCAGGTACTTCTGTAAACAAGTTACGGGTAAGCCCTAATATTTTTAGATGGGGTAGCTCCAGCAATGCATCAGGCAAGGTGGTAAGCTGGGCAAACCCTAAATGAAACTCTTTGAGGTTTTTAAGAGACTTTATCTCATCTGGGATAATTTCAATTGTGCAGTTTTCCTCAAAACTACCGCCCACTCTTAGTACTTCTAATTGTTCTAAGGCAAAAACTTCTTCAGGGAACTCAGTAAGTTCCGGGTGCCAATATAAGTATAGCTCTTTTGACTGTTCTTCCTGGGCTTTCTCTATTTTCTTTAGAATATTTCCTGGTGTATTGCTCATTTGTCTATTGTGTGGTTAAAGAAGGGAACATTTTTTTAGTGATACGATCATACTAAAAAAAATCCCCAACCGCCAAATTGATTGTTATATATTGATTCGCAAAAAAATTATTTTATCGTACAAAGTGTTATCAACTTCATAGCCAATTTTATTCCAAGCAAAGAATGAATACTGACTAATGGTTATAACTCAAGGAATAAAATTAAGTGTTCAAAGTAATAACAACAATAATATTCTCCTATACTTTCTATTTTTCCTGTTTTTTTATCCCAAACTACTTATTCTCCTGCAATTTTTGCCGTTCTATGCCTTCAGCTACCCTTCGAAGCCGCAAAAGTCTTAACCCATTTTGAGCTTCAACAGATTCGGCATATTCCGGAATATTTTCCAAGACCTCGTTTGGGTTTTGGTATTTGTTAGTACCCACCAATACATCTTTGCCTGTCTCAGCATTGGCAATTCGTTCACTGGCTACCTTTTCTATTTCGGTTTGAATAAAGCCTTCTTTGAAAGCTTTCATAAACCCACCTCGTTGTTCGGTTTGCTGAAAAAGTGCCCAACTTTGCTTTGCCAGGCTCTGAGTCAGATTTTCTATATAATAAGCTCCTGAAGCAACATCTATTACCTTGTCAAGATAAGATTCTTCTTTGAGCAAAGTAGATACATTGCGGGCTATGCGACGGGCAAACTCGTCGGGTTCAGTAAAAAAATCATTATAAGGCAATACGCTCAAAGCATCACTCCCTCCTATCACGGCTGACATAGCTTCGGTAGTACTACGCAACATATTCACGTACACGTCCGAAACAGTTTTGTTCCATACCGAGGTTTGAGCGTGTATACTCACAGGAAACTGAGCGGTGTCTACCTCATACCCTGTCAATATTTGTTTCCAAAGTATTCTCAAAGCCCTGAATTTAGCAATTTCCATAAAATAATTGCTACCTGTACCCATCGAAAACTCTACATTGCGTAATAAAAGAGGGAGATCGAGCCCCAGGTCAGTCAGCTGGTGGATATACTCTACAGCTGTAGCTATACCAAACGCAAGTTCTTGTACTGCATTGGCTCCAGCATTGTGCAGGTGATTGGTGTTAATGGTCAAAGCCTTGACCTTTGGACGGTGATGGGTATAGTGAATAAGTTCGGCAAGGTCTTCAAATACAGTATTGTGGTAATGCCCACTAATAGTCCAGTTGGCCAAAAAATCGTAGTCTATGGTTCCCTTCCACTGCGTATTGTCCATTTGCGAAATAAAAGGTTCAATGCGTCCATCAAAAGAAAAACCTACAGCATTTTTTTCGAGATCAATTCCCTGTAAAAGTACATCAAAATCTACCAGTGTAACATCTACACCAAACAAGTCAAAGTGTACTGCATCGGCTCCTTTTGCCAAAGCCTGCAACGCCAACTGATTGGCACTTTGGGCAAGCTGGGGAGCATCTTCTATGCGCAAGTCCTGATCATTGTCCACCCAGGGAAAGAAGTGAATAATTTCACGGTTTTGCCACTGGGCAGCATTGCCAAAGTCAGTAGCAGTAAGTGCATTATAGATTTGGTCTTCAGCTGTATAAAAAGGACTTTGTCGGATTCCTTCATAGGTAACAGAACCCAACGCCTGAAAGTCTTTATCCTTTAGTCTTTCAACTGCCTTTTCTATCCAGGCTGCTTTGTTGCTGGTTTCAAATTCCTGTAGTAATTTTTCGTGTGATTGCGTACTCATGAATGTATAAAGTCACTTTTGGTGTGATTTTCTGAACCTGTATTGTATTACCCTCTAAACGCAATAGAATACTAATATGCAAGCTAAAAATTATTTAGCAAATTTAAAATTTATCGGGCAAAGCACCTCTAGTCAAGCGTTCATTTTTTAATCTACACATCAATTATAGGTGATTGGAGTATATATAAACATAATTGCCCTTAAAACAGATACTCTATGTACAAACTACGTATTTTTTCCCTTATTGCTACCTTGGCACCTGTACTCAGTCATAGCCTTGTATTTTCTCAAAGTAAAAACGTACTGTTGGCACAAAAATACCAACTACGCTACCCCAACACCAAGGCAGTGGTGCTCCACTCTGACATCACCTATGAGTTTGGGTACAATGATAAAAACGCCCTGCCTTATATTACAGAAACCCGTCAAGAGACCTACCTGGCCTTGCGGGGAGGAGAAAAACTTCGACGATTTTCGTTTTATGACCAACATAGCAAAATAAAAGAAACCAAACGTTTTGGTACTAATAATCAAGCTACCTTAAGTCAAGAAGTTGTATGTGGCAATTATAATTCTAATGGCATTTTTTATTCTGATGCACAAGTATGCCAATACCCTTTTTCCCTGCGTACTATTGGAGATATTCAAGGGCTTTTGCTCAAAAAAACTTATAATGATCCCCGCTATTTCACCACCGTTTTTTTTAACGATGAACTTCCGGTCATTGCACAAACGGTGACATTCAAAGTGCCTCAATGGATGGATGTAACACTCAAACCGTTTAATTTTATGGGGTTTGACATACAGCACAAAAAGGTAATAAAAACAGATGGTAACACCCACCATATTTTTAGCATGCGGCAACTACCTGCTATAGAAAGCTACGACGATGTGCCAGGTAAAACCCATACTTACCCCCATGTATTGGTGCTATCAAAGGGGTTTACACAAAACGGGAAAAAGGTGGCTTTGCTGGGGTCTATAGATGATTTGTACCAATGGTACCGCAAGGTAGCCAGACAAACAAACAACCAAACTGAAGCCTTGAAACCACTGGTAAACAGGTTGATTGCTGATAAAAAAACTAAAATAGAGCAAATCAAAGCTATTTTTTATTGGGTACAAGACAATATCCGGTACATTGCTTTTGAAGATGGCATGGCGGCTTTTAAACCCGAAAGTGCTCAAAAAGTATATCAGAAAAAGTACGGTGATTGTAAAGGAATGGCTAATCTTATGAAAACAATGCTCAAGCTTGCTGGCTTTGATGCACGCCTTACCTGGATTGGCACCAAACGCATTGTGTATGACTATACCCTACCCTCTATAGCAGTGGCCAACCACATGATTTGTACGCTCATGTTCAACAATCAAAAGTATTATCTGGACGCTACCGAAAAGTATGTGCCTTTTGGCAAGTATGCCGAGCGAATTCAAGGCAGACCAGTATTGATTGAAAATGGGGATACTTATTTACTGGAAAAAATACCAGTGGCCGTGCCGGGAGAAAACAAAATAAGCCTCACCCAAAACCTTGTAATAGAGGGTGAAAGCCTCAAAGGTAGTTGTCAACAGACGTATTATGGCGAACAAAAAAAACAATTATTATATTTTTTGAATCACACCCCCCAAAAGAAACCCCAGGAGTTGATTCGGTTTATTGTAGACCTCGACAGTAAGAATTGCTTTGCCGATAGTATTAGATTTAGCCACCTTCAGAAACGAGCGGGTGCTTTTGTCATCAATTATAAGGTAAAGCTGGACAATATGGTGGCCAGGTTTGACAATGAGCTATACATAGACCTTGATTTTTATAAAGATTTTAAAGCGCACAAAATTGCTAAAAAGCGTTTCAGCAGCCTTGACCTCCAAGAAAAAGTGTTGCGTCAAACCAAAATTATACTCCAGCTGCCCAAAGGTTATCGGGTAAAGCACCTCCCTACCCCACTTATTCAAACGCACCCAATGTTTGCGTTTAAAGTTCATTTTAAAACTGAGGGCAATCAGCTAATTTATACTAAAGAAATATCGACCCAAAATAGCCTGATCAAAAAAACAGATTTTGAAGCCTGGAATAAAGCAATTGATGCTTTGAACAAAATCTACAATGATCAGGTCATTTTAGTTAAAAAACAGTAGTTATACCAGACACTTGTTTAACTATCACTTGTTATCAAAGATGAATTATTTTCAGCCTCTTTTTTTTATTTTTACCTTGTGTCCAAACCAATCAATATACTACTCATGGATACCCAAAACATATTGCGTTTTTTGGCTGACCTTGCCCAAAACAACACCCGTGAATGGATGCAGGACAACAAAAAAGCATACCAACAAGCCAAGAAAGATTTTGAGGGGCTCACCAGTGAAGTCATAGACGAAATAGCGACTTTTGACCCCAATATAACTGGACTTACTGCTAAAGATTGTCTCTTTCGCCTTCATCGCGATGTTCGATTTAGTAAAGACAAAAGCCCTTATAAACTTAACTTTGGCGCATCTATTACCAAAGGTGGGCGCAAATCGCACTGGGCTGGGTATTATTTGCAAATACAGCCAGGAGGCGAATCGTTTATGGCAGGGGGCTGTTATATGCCTGCCTCCGAAAACCTGGCAAAAATACGCCAGGAGATTGATTATAATGCAGCAGCGTTTAGAAAATTGTTGGCAGCCGATGACTTTAAAAAATATTTTGGCACCTTATCGGGCGAACAAGTAAAAACTTCGCCAAAAGGCTACAAAAAAGATAACCCCAATATTGACCTACTGCGTCATAAGAGTTTTACAATGTGGCACAAAATAACGGATAAACAGGTGCAGAGCAAAAACTACAAAGCCTTGATTGTACAGGCTTTTGAAGCAATGAAACCAATCAACGACTTTTTGAATACCGCCATGGAGTAGTTGGGGCAGGCTGTTCAGGTTACAAAAGTACTCATAAAGCAAAAGGTGTGACTTCATGAATAGGTCACACCTTTTATATATTTTTATCACTGGTACATCACTCAGTCATTCTACCTTTAGAATACCAAGGTGTCCCAACATTTATGTATCACTGTTCCTTGCTACTGTTTGTTAAAACTGCACTAAAGACCTTAGCATACGCCTTTTACTCATGCGGTACACACGCTTCTTTAATAAATGAAGGATAATACCCGACAAAATCAACGAGCCACTGATAAACAAGGCTTCGCGGTGTACAGTAAAAGGTCTTGTTTTGGGCGAATCGTCCAAGGCAGGGTTGATCATATCCATAGCAAAATACCCAATGCCTGCCACTGGCAACAGTAAGCTGCCTGCGTATAAAAAACGACTTGGATTGCGCACAATAATTTTATCAATATTGGCAAAAGGTATGCTATTACCCAAAATAAACAACTCGTTTTCCCCTACTCCCAATATTTTGCCCTTATAACGGGCTCTGCCTCCCTTGAGGGTAAACTCTAATTCATTGCCTCTGTAAAATCTCACTCGTTTTACTTTACCAAGACGCCTATGAATGTCTAATGCCATATAACGTACCACAGGCTTATCTGCACTTTCTTTTTCAGCCTTACTGATACTTTTCTTGGTACTATCTTTTTTGGTTTCTACTTTTTGCTCTTGTGCGTTCAAGGTATGCACATACAAGCTCAATACAACGAAAAAACGGAGGGTGTAGATGATGTTCATAGGCATATAAGTTATGGGTGTGTGCAAGTAAACACGCTTAGGGTACAATATGTTATGAAAAAAGGCTATCTTTTTATCAGATAGCCCCTTTATATACGAATTACAAAACCTGAACGTTGCAACAAGTCAGTCTACATTGTCATTAATCATTCTTATCCTCTTCTGGAGTTTGCCCCATATTGCGGCGTACCAAAAACTGCTGTAGGGCAGTAACATAAGCATCTGACTGCTCCGACATTTTGACGGCTGCTTGGTAGCAACGTAAAGCATCGGTATAAAAGCCCTTGTCTTCAAAGAAAAAGGCTTCTGATAATTGAGCAGTTGCATTATGAGTGGATTTATTCGAGGATTTAAAAGCACTATAAGCTTTGTTAAATTTGGGGGCATCTTCTTCGTCTAAACGAAAAAGACCATATTTGTCTGACTGAATGCCGCGTTCTTTTGACGCAATAAATACCAGGCAATCAAGTGCCCCTTTAAGTTTGCCCTGACTAAAGTCTACCACAGTAGAAGTGTCCGTCAAAGTTTGAGTATATAACACCTCCTCTTCAAACCTGTCCATAATCTTCAACACATAATTTTTGGTTCCCACAAGTGCTTGCCAGGTAATGGTTACTTTGGGGTCATAAAAGTTAGAACGGTCGGGTAAGTATACACTGAATGCATTGAAGGTAGCTCGTTTTACCGATCCAGTCACATTCATGTATTTATAGCGATTGGCATTGATGTTTTCTTTGCCTTTTTTGGTAAGCTCTGATATGATATAGGTGGCATAACGGCTCGACAATGACTTGCGTTGTTCATCCAGTCTTTTTTCCAGGGTGGCTACCTTATACACCCCTGCTTTGCTTATTTGTACAGTACCGCCCGAACTATGCACCAAACTCAAATAACTGCGGGGAGCCACTTTGAGTTGATAACTGTTGCTCAATACTTGGCCTACGGATAATGTACTGTTTTTGCCTGCAATTGTACTGACGCCACTGCTTGCCAATACTCTGAACTTGCTTTGAGAGTAGCCAGTAAGTGCCAATGTCCCAAACACAATTGCTATAATATATTTTTTCATAATAAGATGGTAGGTATTCTTCAGGAGTAAAAAACTATGTAACAGCGTTCCTGAATGTTTATAAATAATAATTGTTTACCTTAATAACGACATTTATCAGATTAGGATGTGATTTTAAGTAAAACTATCAAGATCATAAGTCAAGCAGTTTGTTGTACTAAAGCAAAAAAAACCACCCCAAACAGGAGTGGTTTTGCATACAGATGATATATTTCAGTTATTTTACAACATATTTGGCATAGTCGCCAATGCCGTGACGAATCAAGAATTGATGATAAGCAGTAATGTAAGCTTCATCGTTGCCCGACATTTTCACAGCTTCTTTAAAACTATTCAAAGCGTCAATAAACAACTTGTGGTCTTCCATAATAAAAGCTTCTGACAGTTTATCCGCAGCATTCATTTTTCCACTGATGCTTTTCTTAAAAGAGCCATACGCTTTTTTGAAACTTGCTTCTACCTTTTTACTCATTTGCCCTATTTCGCAAGTACGTGATTTTACGGCTTGTTTGCGCTGTATGGGTGTTACACGTACCAAAAACCTTTGATCCTCGGCTTTGTATTCACTAAAATCAATGGTGATAGAAGTATCGGTAACTGTAGAGGTAGCCAACTCCTCGTTGAACAAGTTTTCTATGGTTACTTTATAGCTTTTGTTCATTGCCAATGGGTTCCACTTAACAGTGACTTTAGGATTGTCGTAGTTGTTAGATGAAGCCATAAATAAATTGATGATGTTGAAAGTCAAGTCTCGTTTTACCGACCCCGTCACATTCATGTATTTGTAACGGTTCTTATTGATGTTTTCTTTACCACCTTTGGTCAACTCACTGATAATATAAGTAGCATAACGCTTAGATACTGAAGCTTTGGTTTTTGCCAGCTTTTGCTCCAAACTAGAGATGCTATAGGTTCCCGCCTTGCTAATTTGCACGGTTCCACCAGATTTGTGTACCAAACTAAGGTAGCTTCGGGGCGATACGGTTACTCGGTTAGCAGATTTCAGCGAACCACCCACTCTTAGGTCTGCGCCTCCGGCCACTTTGCTTGTGCCACTACTTGCCAGCACTCTAAAAGCATACTGAGCCTGAGTTACGCTATAAGATAGAGTAAGCGCCAATCCAAAAAGTAAAATATGTCTAAATTTTTTCATAGCATTATAATGTAATTTCAATCTGTAAAAAGTTTAGTAATAAATAATATAAAATAAGCAGGAGGTTATTTTTGTTTGTATTTTTCATAATCTCCAATAGCGTGGCGAATCAAAAAATGATGGTAAGCTACTTTGTAAGCATTGTTACCTTTTGATAATTCTATTGCCTTCTCATAACACTTTAACGCTTTAGAAAACAATTCGTTTTCTTCGTAAAAAAAAGCCTCTTCCAGTACATCTGCTGCATTGTTGCTTGCTACCGGGTTTTCTTTCTTAAAATCAGCAAAAGCTTTTTTTACCGTTTGGTTATCGGCTGCCATAATCAGGCTATATCGCAATGAGGTAGCTTTGGGTCTTTCTTTTGACGTTATCTTCAATACACACATCTCTTGCCCTTTGTAAGGAGCCTTGTCAAAATCAATCACCAAACTGGTGTCTTTTACCTCCTGGGCGTATAGTTTTTCGTCAAACTCGTTCATCACCACTACATTGTATGTTGTAGTCCCTACAACTGGATACCAGTGAACGGTTGCTTTTTTGCTAATAAATTTATTGACCGAATTTTGTGGAGCAATGTTTAGCTTAAAAGGCGACTCTGCCCTATTTACCGATCCAGTCACGTTCATGTACTTGTAACGGTTTTTTTGAGGGTTTCTTACCCTGGCTTTAGTGAGTTCTTTTATTACATAGGTTGCATACTGCTGGGCAGCCGTTTTTTGCATTTTAGTCAGTTGTTCAAGCAGTGATTTTGCGGTGTACTCTCCTTTTTTACTAATCTGGACTGTTCCACCTTGCCTGTTTACCAAGCTCAAATAACTTTTTGGCTCTACCTTAATTTTTTGGTTCTGATAAATTTTTTGTCCCACTCGAAGCTGTTGAGAGTTATCAACCAATGAACTTTTTCCACTGCTTGCCAACACCCTAAACACATGTTTCTTGTTTTGAGCTTTTAGTGTATAAGGGATTATCGTTATTGTAAGCAAGCAAATTAAGCAATATCGTGTCATGAGTTATTTTTTGGTATTATTTAAAGATGTTATAAATCAACAACACTCTATCTTGTACTAAAAAACTTCACAAAAGTTTTATTTTTTAGATAAACAGTAGATAGAGTGTTGTTTAATGTATATATAAGACAGATTTAAATCATTTGTAGTTGTATTATTTTGACAATTAAAGTAGTTAATAGTTTAGTTTGCCCCAAAAAAACCTGCATGTTTACTCCTCTGATTCTTTCTGAGGAGGCGTTGCAACATCTTTTTGGTGTTGAATCTCGTTGGGTGCCCGCCAACCAAAAAGTTTGCGAATAAAGCCATGATAAATCTCTACAAAGATACCAGAGAAAATCACCCCAAGCAAACCTGCCCCCAAATCCATTTTAGTATCTGTTTTGAAAAACACCATGATCATAAGCCCCAATATACCCAATACAATCAGCGCCTGAATAAGAATGGTAAGGGCATCATACCAAATGCCTACTTTGATAAAAATATAAGAGAAAATCATCACTGTAATTAACACAATGAAAAAGCTAATGATATTGTTCAACCAGGGAGGTGTATCGTTTATAAAATCGCCCTTAAGTATCATAGATATAATGTTGGCGTGTACTACTACTCCGTACATGTCAGGCGCACTACGTCCCATATAGTTTTCGTTCAACGGGGTATACAGTTTGTCATCAAATGAGCGGCTCTGCAACGATGAACCCATAAAACCTAACAGCACGATCTTGTCTTTAATCACCGCGTTGGGTTCAAACTGTTGCGTCATTAATTGCTCTACGTCTAATACATTAAACTTGGTAGCTCCATCAATACTTACATTTCCTCTAAAGTTGATCCACTCAAAGTTACGGTTACGGGCTAAAAACGCTTTGGCTTTCTTAGGAGCATAAATCTGGGCAATTTTTACCCCAAAAGCATATTCATACGCTGAAGTGTTCTTTCTTTGGGCTTTTTTAAGGCCTACAGTATCCATTTGTTGCCCATCATCTATGATCACTTTCGCCGTTTTTTCTTTAGGGCTAAACGATCGTACCGAAGTGAGGTCAAGTTGGTTGCCCTTGCCCTTGGTAATAAAGTTGGCGAAGGCAGTATAGGCATGTTGAGTGAATAAATTGTAGGATGTTTTGACATAATCTCTTTTTTTAACTGTTGAGTCAGCATTGGGCTGCAAGTCGCTCACCATCACCAGATTTTTAACTTGTGAAAATGCTTGTGCCAATGGTATGTCTTGTAAAGAGTCACGTGCCAGTTCAAGTTGCACATCAAAACCTATTACCTTGGGGTTGTGCTGGTTAATAATATTGATCATAGTAGCAAGCTCTGCCCTTGAAAGCATCCCAATGTTGATTACTGTAATGTTGGTATCAGCTTTTTGTGGTCCCCTCAATTTAGAAAATACCAGGTCAGTCAAATCAAAATCGGAAAAAGCATCTTCGAGCGGGTTTAAAAACTCAATGTTTCTTAATACGGCAGTTTGTCGCACTGTAATCACAACAATTGCCATCAGCAACATAATAATGAACCCATGTATAAATGAACGTCCCAGTCGTTTTAACATAATTAAAAAGTGAAATCAGGTTATTTGATAAATGTAAGTCTTGATATGATAGCTACTGAGTTTTATCAGGCTAACAGTAAGGTAGTGAATTGATGGTTTTTATTTTTTGAATATATTACTTTTTTTCAAGCAATTAAAATACTAAACTCACGAAACTTAATAAAAAAGAGAAATACTTACATGGCAATAAGACGAAAAAAACGTCTGGATATTTCACAATATGTGGAGGGAATCCTCCAGCAAGACCGGGTAAGGCTCAGCCAAGCCATTACACTAGTAGAAAGCACCTTGGAGGAAGACCGATCGTTAGCGCGGCAACTTATTGAACAATTGCTCCCCTACACAGGCAAGGCAGTACGCATTGGTATTACAGGAGTACCAGGTGTGGGCAAAAGTACTTTTATAGAAGCATTGGGAGAATACATCGCCCAACAGGGCAAAAAACTGGCGGTACTGGCGGTAGACCCTAGCAGTCAACGCTCACGCGGGAGCATTATGGGCGACAAAACCCGCATGGAACTATTGGCTGCCAACCAAAATGCTTACATCCGCCCTTCGCCAGCGGGCACGTCGCTAGGTGGGGTGGCAAGCCGTACCCGCGAAACGATGTTGTTATGTGAGGCTGCCGGATTTGAGGTAATTTTTATAGAAACAGTGGGCGTAGGGCAATCGGAAACGGTGGTGCACGGCATGGTTGATTTTTTCTTGTTATTGATGCTTGCTGGAGCCGGCGATGAGCTTCAGGGCATCAAAAAAGGGATTATGGAGATGGCAGATGTGGTGGCCATTACCAAAGCCGATGGCGACAATCAACAAAAAGCAGAATTTGCCAAAGCCGAATACCAAAGTGCTTTGCACTTGTTTCCTCCTGCCGCCAATGGTTGGTTTCCTAAGGTAGTTACCTGTTCGGCGCTCCATAATGAGGGCATTGACCATATTTGGAATTTGACTAATGAGTATATTGAGCACACCCAACAAAACAAGTATTTTGCTGAGCGCCGAAGGGAGCAAAACTTGCGTTGGATGTACGAAACTATTCGCCAAACCCTTGAAGAACAGTTTTTTCACAACAAGGCAGTGCTGGAAAAACTCCCTCAGATTACCCAACAAATTAACGAAGGAGCTTTGCCTCCGCTTACTGGAGCACAAGTATTACTTGATTTGGCAAAAAAATAGTCCTCTATATTTGTGGCTCTACCCATACACTGGTCAATTGTAAAATAAGGTCATGATTTTCGGGCTCGGCAGTATCGGCAAGGTCATAGAGTTGGTCAACATATTCAGGGCGGATAAACAAACGATAACCTACCAGGTGTTTTACAATGATGCGTTTACTGACCAGGCGCTGAATAGATTTTTTCTTTTTATTTTTTTTCAAAAACTGTTCATCATTGATCCAAATAGCCCGCTGTCGCATAAACTTTTTTTGGCGGCGGTGGTGCTCATCATAATAAAATTCATGCAAGGTATACTCAAAAAATATATCTGCGATTACCTTGCGCTCGTGCTCGGTAAGTTGTAAGAGTGGAGAGGTAACCATGTAATGACTGTTTTTTAGGGCAACCTGACAAAGTTCCAGGCTGTATGTTGACATCGTTGTTCGAAATTAATTATATTTTTTTATTCCAACAATCAAGCAAGGGCTTTGTATAATTATTTTTGGTTAACTTATTCACTCGAAGAGATATTAACAACGACCAACACTGTTTGAAAACCTAACAATGATGCAACTATGAATACTAAATTTTTGGCAGATAGAGCAGAGGTACACTTCAACACCTCTACTCATTTATATATTATACTGGTGTCTGTACTGGTACTGATTGTGGGCATTTTGGTGTTAAAAAAACTAGACGCACCCAATAAATACATCTTACCATTGATGGGCACCATGGGCATTGTCATTGGGTGTATTTTTTTGTTCACCCAACAAAACTTAAGGCTGGTAATTGATAAAAAAACTCAAACCATTCAAATACAGGAAAAAACCAAGCAGGGGTTATTGACCTCTACCCTACCCTTTGACAATTTTAACGCCCTGATAGTGCAAAGGGCAGTGTCGATAAGCCGCAACAACAGCTCTGGCACTTCAAGCAAAAGCGTGAGTTTTCAGGTACAACTTAAGCGCAATGATGGAGCTATGGTAAAGTTGACCACTTATAGTCAGATAAACAATGCCTACGAGTTTGTAAGTAAACTCAAAAAAATAGTGCCCTATCAGGTGTATATCATAGATGCACCAATGGAAGAATACAAAACGGGCGTGCAAAAACTCAAACAATTGGAGGGAGCACAAGTACTCAACGATTATACCCCGTTGCTCAAGTCACACCTGACCACTCAACAAACCCCGGCAAAGATTCAACTGCCTGCCTCACCCGGGTTTGATAAAACCCAAAACGCTGAGGGAACCACCTACCAGTGGAGCAATCGCAAAAACATCGCTGTAATGCTGCTTGGGGTTATTTTTATCACAGGGTTTATATTTCTTATTCAACTCATTGACCATAAAGGGGTACGCCTGGGAGCCAATGTATTTATGGGGCTTATATGTTTGGCAATGGTGGCAGGACTCATTAATAGTGCCTTTGGTACCAGTTACTTACACTTGGGCAAACAACAGCTTGCTTACAAAAGCGTGCTATTTGGCAAAACGATTAGTAGCCAAAGCTGGAACTACAGCCAACTTGCCGAGATTATGAGTGAACTGGGTACTCAGGGCGACCAAAGTATTCAGCTGAGCAGTAAAAAAGGGCAAGACTTATTGCACCAACTGGCGCATAGTTCCCCCGAAAACCTGGTCAGTCAAATGCTGGGGCTTATCAGCCATTATAAATCTTATTTTATGACTATAGATGTGAGCGGTTTGTTATTGAGCGAACGCTTGTACTTAGAACTGGAAATAGCCAAGAAAATGGCTCAACCTCAAATCGAATCATCACAATAATGCCTTTTACTTTTTCACATCCTGCGCTTATACTTCCGCTTACTTACTTACCTAAGCATTGGGTTTCCAGCTCGGCACTGGTCATAGGTAGCCTTGTGCCAGATTTTGAATATTTTTTGCGTATGCGTATCAATAGCCAGTACAGCCACACTATACCAGGGTTGCTGTGGTTCGACTTGCCATTGGGTTTGTTGCTCACTCTGGTATTTCATCAGATAATACGTAATGTACTCATTGATAACCTGCCATTTTTTCTAAAGTCGCGCGTATATCATTGCAAAGGGTTCAACTGGTGGGCTTATATGCGTAAACGGTGGTGGGTGGTGATCATTTCTTTGCTCATTGGTTCTGCTTCGCACCTGCTTTGGGATAGTTTTACCCACGAACATGCTATTTTTGTAGACTTATTTCCCTCTCTTAATACCCCGTACCGCATATTGGGACACTTGGTGCCTGCCTATCGTTTGGTACAACACTTAAGCACGCTGGCAGGTGGCATTGTCTTGGGTTGGGCAGTTTGGCGAATGCCCCAAAATTTTGCTGTAAAAGCCAGTTTTAACTCTAGTTTTTGGGACGTTTTTGTATTGGTTACTTTGCCCATATTTGCTGCAAGGTTGTTTTTCAGGGATGGTTACCTCATTGGTAACATAGTAGCAAGTGTGATAGCAGCGGGGTTGGCGGGGTTGGTCATCACCTCAGTGGTATACAAGCAATTGTACAAAAACAAAAAGGAGTAACTTTCTATCAAAGCTACTCCCTTATTTATTTTACGCTCTCTTGTGAGCTATACTTCTTATTATTTACAGCTAAAACCTTGTCCTTTATTTAGGCTGCTCAAGCAACAAAAACTCTTTGGTTACCAAGTAGTTGAACGGAAAAAAATTGACGTTCAAGTTTTTCATTAAAGGCAATTTATTCAAAATACTATGCGTTTTACGACTGGTAAGTTTTAAATGAGTCGAAGCAATCACTTTTTTCATTTTTTTGTGGGTCAAGTGATTCAAGCCTTTGTATACACTCACCAGGTCAGACTCAAGGTCGCCTACTATAGTGCGGTTGTTCTTTGCAATGCGATTCATCAACATTTTTTCGGGCAAAAACTGGCACCAATAAATACCTACGTCTTTGGTTACGTGTGAAGCATAAGGACCTGCCCAAGGTGGGTAGGTTACAAATATTTTCCCGTTTTCGGTCAAGTGTTGGCTCACTTGCTTGAATATTTCGGTGAGTATAGGCAATTGAATGTGCTCTACTACATCGTTGAAGAAAATGTAGTCAAAGCGTTCATCATCGCGCAAGGGGTCATCCAAAATATTACGTTTTTCGCAGACAATGTTAGGAATATTGTGTTTGTTTATCAAATGTTCGGTAATCTTGATATGGTGCGAATCAATGTCTAAACCGTATACCTGGCAATTGTCGTAAGCAGTGGCGTACCATAGTGCCATGCCTCCCATACCACAACCAAAATCAAGTACTTTTTTATTGCTCAGGTCAAACTGTTGCTTGATCAGCATTTTGTCTAAATACAAATGAGAGTCTACGTCTTCGGTAAAGTTTTTCTCTGCGTAAGCGACTCCTTCATCAAATTGCTCGCTAGTTAACATTACAAATGTTTATTTATAAGATATTAAAAATTGTGCAAAGTTAAGCTTTATCTGGCACTCTAGCCAAATATAGCGCTTCATTTTGTACAACTTCAAGAAATGTTTTGCGGGAGAATACAAGCAAAAAACAGGCTTGTTTGGCTTTACTGTGACTTTTTTTGCAAAAAAGCATTTTTTTAAATCTGAATAAAAACAGACAAGCCCATAAAAACTCTATCAGAAAGTTTTTTTGATAAAAATGAAGTAAGGGGGGAGAGATTTGCCCTATCCAATGTACTTACTTATGAAAACAATTACCATCAGGCAAAATAGATAGTATAGCTTTAAAACGAAAAAAGATTAATAATTCCCTCAATATTTTTGATAAAAGCACACTGATTATTCAGGGTGTTTTTTTTTGCTTTAGGAATATGCAAAAAAGTAACTTTTCACTGCTCGTCAACAGGAGTAAGTTCATTATTAAGGGTACTTTTACTTAGGCTAGACTCAAATCAGCTTTGACAAAACTTTCCCAAGGTGGTTTTAGCTTGCTATGCAAGGAAGTCTGAAAACTTCCATTTATTCAAGCTTTCAAGTCTCCTGCGGAAGACTTGAAAGAGCGAGATGTAGACGGAAGCGCTAACTGACCTTAACCTTGCAGATCAGTGGAGCAATGGAAGCGTGGCTAAGTATTTGCAAAATTTTTTGCAAACCATGGAACAATGCAGAGCCCAAATCTACCCGAAAACAGAAGTGTTGTCTGTTTACGTGCTCAACCTCCCCCAGGCTATGGATAAATCCTGCATGTGGTTGGTTATTCTCCAGCAAATCCTCATTCAACTCCCCCCAAGTAGCCAGCTCTTGGTCAAGTACCTTGTACAGTATCTCTTCAGTTTTAGAGGGAGGTGCTTCTGTAAATTCAATATACAGGTGAACATCAGGTAACGGAGCTTCCCAGTATTCTATTATAAAGGGAAAAGGAGTGGTATCAAAAGGTAAGGGCAACGGATACCCAAATTGCTTAAATATTTGTTGTGCAGGGAGTTGTTGCCACTCAAACCGAATTTCACCTGCCTGTATATCATCTTGAGGGAAAATTTGACGACCTGTAGGAATACTTTGCCACCCAATGCTTATAGAGTAGGCTGGTCCAGCTGGCGCTGATAAGTTACAGGCAAGTATAGAAACACCTTCTAAAAATTTGATAGTGAAACTCCTTTCTATAACCGAAGTAGGAGTCAACGCGAATCGATGGATGTCGACCCCTTGAGTAAGTTGACGAAACTCGCTGGTGAGCTGCTGATCCATTGCCTGCATAAACTGAGGTGATGCCTGAGTAGTTTGGGCAAAAACGCTAAAGCAATTGAGCATAGTTTGTAGTAAGTTTAGCGGGTGGCTGCTTTTATAAGCATATTTTGCTGAGTGGTATTTTTTCACATGAAACAAGTTTTTGACCTGCGAAAGGTCAGTATATAACAAAAAAATAGAGTGAAAAAGATGTTACTTGGTAAAATGCTAAATAATACAGAACACCCTTTATCACTCTTGGACGAATTTAAGGAGTATTTTCCAAATCATCGTCCTGCCCTTGTAAAAAATTTGTTCGTCACGAGTGCGGCTATATTTGCAGCCCGTACCCCTA
>NZ_CANLRP010000108.1 GCF_947493425.1 uncultured Microscilla sp.
AAATATTGAAATATTTATATTAAAAAACTTGAATTTTAAGATAGTATCTATCGACTAAATACTATGGACTATTGTTGCATATCACTAAATTAAATTCTATTTTTGCACTCATTTTTTAGAAAACTATATATCAATTTGGTTTTAAATAGAGAAGAAAAGTGGATACGGTAAGTTACAAAACCATTTCGGCTAATAAAGAAACTGTTCAGAAAGAATGGGTCATCATTGACGCAGAGGGCGCAGTGTTGGGACGTTTGGCTAGTGAAATTGTAAAAGTTTTGCGCGGCAAGAACAAGCCTTCTTTCACACCTCACGTAGATTGTGGTGACAACGTTATCATTATTAACGCCGAAAAAGTGCGCCTAACTGGCAAGAAGTGGAGTGATAAGAAATACGTTAGACATACTGGTTACCCAGGTGGTCAACGTTTCACTACACCTAATGAATTGATGGCTAAGAATCCTGCGCTTTTGATTGAAAAAGCAGTAAGAGGGATGCTACCCAAGAATCGTTTGGGGAGAAAAGTATTTCACAACATGCATGTATATGTAGGTAGTGAACACAAGCATGAGGCCCAACAGCCCCGTAAAATAGAACTAAAATTCTAATTCTTTTAAAGAAGTTCACCAAAACAGGTGAAAAACTAAGAATTTCATGACAGACGTTAAAGAAGTTAAAATTATCAATACTATAGGGAGGAGAAAGACCTCAATTGCACGAGTGTATTTGCAGGAAGGATCTGGACAGATCACTGTAAACAAGCGTGACTTTGCTGAGTATTTCCCTACTGATGTTTTACAGACTATTGTAAAGCAGCCAATCGTAGCCGTAGATGCAAATGAAAAATTTGACATTCGTGCAAATGTGACAGGAGGCGGTGTTGCCGGACAGGCAGAGGCTCTGAGACATGCGATTGCCCGAGCATTGACGTATAAAGGAAAAGCAAAACAACGCGACGTTCAAGAGCAAAAAAGAGCGATTGCGACAGATGCAGAAGAACAACCTGTATTTACCTACCCTGATAAACAAAATTATGCTCATCTGATAGATGCCGATGCCAATCGGGAGATTTTGAAAAAGGAAGGACTACTTATTCGTGACCCTCGCATGGTTGAGCGTAAGAAGTATGGTAGAAGAAAAGCACGTAGAAGATTCCAGTTCAGTAAACGTTAAACCAATCAGAGCATGAGTAGAGTAGAATATAAAGATTTGCTTGACGCAGGGGTTCACTTTGGACACTTAACTCGCAAGTGGGACCCAAGAATTGCTCCATACGTGTTTATGGAGAAAAACGGCATCCACATCATTGACTTAAATAAAACTTTGGTATGCTTAGATGATGCATGCAATGCATTGGCTAAAATCGTTCGTGCTGGAAGAAAGGTAATGTTCGTAGCAACCAAAAGACAAGCGCAAGAAATTGTAGCTGAGGAAGCCAAGAGGCTAAGAATGCCTTACGTAACTGAGCGTTGGTTGGGTGGTATGCTCACTAACTTTGCTACAGTGCGTAAATCATTGAAGAAAATGTCTTCAATGGACAAAATGATGAAAGAAGAGGCTTTCAAAAACATGGCAAAGCGTGAGCGTTTAATGATTACTCGTGAGCGCGAAAAGCTTGAAAGACTATTGGGTGGTATTGCAGACTTGACCCGTTTGCCTGCTGCACTATTTGTAGTGGATGTTAAGAGAGAGCACATTGCTATTGCAGAAGCTCATAAGTTAGGTATTCCTGTATTTGCTATGGTAGATACTAACTCTAACCCTGGTGCTGTACAGTTTCCAGTACCTGCCAACGATGATGCATTTAAATCAATTCAAGTGATTACATCTACAGTAGGCAAGGCAATTGAAGAAGGGCTAAACGAGAGAAAAAAGGACAAAGAGGAGCAGAAGTTAGCCAAAGAAGAGCAAGCTAAACGTCAGGTAGACGCGAAGGCAGAAGAAGCAAAAGCTGAAAAAACAGAAAATGCTGACAAGGCAGAAAAAGCCGAAAAAGCAGACTAAATATTTGGTAAGCATTAGTGCAAGTCAGTAGATTTTTAATAAAATAGCGTTTTATACCTGCCAGGTTTTGGAAACCTGGCAGGTATAGGCAAGTAGACTTTTAAAATACTTGATGCAAATATTAAATTTCAATTGTCTATGCTATTGCTTACCCGTATATAAAAATATCTAGTAACTTACTTAAATCAACATTGGGTCAATAGAGCTAATGTTGATTTTTTTTTGATACAATAGTTTAGGTTGCCCTATAGCATTACCCGACTTATCAAGTTAAAACGTAGTTACTGTTTCAATACTCCGCAGTGATTTTAGTCAAAGTTGTTTGCTGTTTATCAGTCATTTATGAATTTAAAAACTATTTAATTGGGTGTTTAGGAACGATGCAAAAATAAAGTTCTATAGTTTAAGGAAATATTTTTTGGTCAGGTGAGGTCAAAAAACGCGGCATAGCCATAGCTATGGCAAGTTTTTTTAACGAAGCATGTCCAAAAAAGATGAGGTTAAGAATGCGTATTTATTTTGACACCGTTCCTTAGGAATGGTGAGAAATTAAATTACCATTCTTGAGGTAGAAGTTTTGTTTTGAGACGAGGCTATTTTTTACGCCCATAGCAGCGCTACGGGCAATAAAAATAACGAAGTATCAAGGCGAAAGATCACCTCTCAGAGTGTAAATTTATTTTTGAACAATTCCTTAGGCATAAAACCGAAACACTTTTAAAAATAAAGTGAGCATACAATCTCAATATAAAATGCTGGTTTACAGCATTTAACAAGGTAAACATTTACTTGAATCAGCTATGGACTATCGACTAAATACTATGGACTATTGTATTTGTAATATTCAAAGTTTTGCTTTTTTGTTTTCAATGTTATCATTGATTCAACTATTTTTGCACATATCGGAATGAAACACTTCATTCCTTCATCTTTATTTTATCAAACCTTATAAAATTACGAAAATGGCTATTTCAGCACAAGACGTAAAAAAACTGCGCGAAATGACTGGCGCAGGTATGATGGATTGTAAAAAAGCACTTCAGGAAGCTAATGGCAATTTTGATGAAGCTGTAACCATCCTACGTAAAAAAGGACAAAAAATATCTTCAAAAAGAGCGGATAGAGAGACTACCGAAGGGGTAGTATTTATAAATGAAACAGAAGACGGTAAACAAGCAACTTTAGTTGCCTTGAGTTGTGAAACTGACTTTGTGGCAAAAAACAAAGATTTTGTAAACCTTGGTCAGGCGGTTTTGAAAGTAGCCACTGACAATGCCCCTGCTGATTTGGCTGCTTTGAAAGGCTTAAGCATCGATGGCCGCTCTATCGAAGAGCACTTGACTGATCTGATAGGTAAGATTGGTGAGAAAATAGAAGTATCTGCTTATGAGCAATTAAAAGCTGATAAAGTGGTATCTTATATTCACAATAATGCTAAAATCGGTGTTTTGGTAGCTTTGAATGGTGCCAACGGTGACGAAGTAGCTGGAGTAGGTCGTGACATTGCCATGCAAATTGCGGCAATGAAGCCTGTGTCGGTAGACGAAACCGGTGTGCCTGAAGAGGTAAAACAACGCGAAATAGAAATTGGAAAAGAGCAAGCCCGCAAAGAAGGAAAGCCTGACAATATTTTGGAGAAAATAGCGATGGGTAAATTGAACAAATTCTACAAAGAAAACACTTTGTTGCACCAACAATTTGTAAAAGATAGCTCTAAAACTATCAAGCAGGTATTGGCAGATGTAAACAAAGACTTGAAAGTAGATACCTTCAAACTAGTGTCTATTGGTTAAGCAAATAGAAAAAGCCTGGTAAACCAACGTTTATCAGGCTTTTTTTTGTGGATACTGCCCTGAGGCACCCACAAAAAAAGCACCCCAGTAGTGAGGTGCTTTCTTATATTTGATAATAAGTAATGGAGCCTATTGCTGAACTACAAACTCAATTTCTGCTACACGGTCAAAGGCTGGACTACCCGAACCTGTAATGCTGATTACACGAATATAACCTTTCTTGCCAGTGGTACCATCTTGAACAAAACTATAAGTTTTGCCAGCAGCAATTTCTACTACTTTACTAGTAGATTTAGCAATGTTATTTTCTACATTAAGAGCCGTTACTGAACCTAAATCAGTAGGGCCACTAGTTTCTTCTTTAAAGAATGTAGTTCGAGGTGCATCCATTGCAGGGTTACCTGTATTTAGTGCTTCTGCTGCTCTTTGATCTGGTGATACTATGATAGCTTTATCTTTAAACTGAGTTGTACTATTTGTTCCACCAGTGCCAAAAGTGATGTCAATCACACTTTGGTTAGCTTTTGCCTGAGCGCTTTTGTATACTGTGCCAGTAGAACTTGCTAAATAACTTCCCTCAGCAGAGTTTATATCACCTAGTTTTACAGTCACTTTACCTCTCAATAAAGGTACACTACCACCACCACCTTGTCCAGTAGCTGCTACAGTATATTTAGCGGTTGCAGTTACATTTTGGTCGCTGTCGTCTATGAGTGTTACAGATATGGTTACTTCTGTACCAGCATCTTCGGTTACGTCTATAGTAAAATTAGCCGAGATAGCAGTATCACCCGCATTGAGGCCACTCAAAGTAAAAGGAGCGTCAACGCCACCTACCGTTTTTTTACCGCTTCCTGCCTTGAATCCGCCAGGAATAGCCGCAGTTAATTTATAAGTAATTTTATCACCTTTCTCGTAACTAGGGTTAGTGGCTGTGCTGGCATCTGCCAAGGTAGCAGTTGGAGCAGTTACTGTTGCATCCTCGCTTTTTTTACAGCTACTAAAAAATATAACACTGGCTATTGCGATTAGTGAAAAAAGTTTAGTCAATGATTTTGTCATTGTTTGTGAAATTTAAATTGTTTAAAAAATATGGTTTAAAAATAGGTTGCGAATTTAGAAGAACTAAGGTAACAAGGTTAATTTTATTTCCTTATTTTTTCTTCTTCATAGCTTTTTTTCTTTTGCGTTTTCCTTTACGGGTATCAGGATATAATGTTACATCAATAGTACCACCTGATCCCGAATTGATCTCTTCTTTGATGAACTTCCGTTTAGAAAATACCAATACAGAACCTGCACCAGCTGCGATGGAATATCTACCATTGCTATTGGTAGAAACTCCAATTGTAGTGCCTTTGATCATGACAGTAATGCCAGAAAGGGCATTGCCTTCCATGTCTTTTACTGTGCCACTAACTGTACGACTCTGCGCCTGAATTTGTGTCGAGGCGGCTAAAAAAAATGCAAAGAAAAACAGAAATAGGAATTGTTTTTTCATAATTCAAGTTGTTTATGTGATTATTCTAATATGATTAATATTTGGTTAATATTTGTTCAATCCGATGCTTAAAATCAGCCAGAGACATTGCCCCTGATTGTCGCCAAAGCACATTGCCTTGATAAAACAATATAAACGTAGGAATGTTTTGTACCTGGTATTTTTGAGCAATGGATTGATTTTTTTCTACATCAATTTTTATGATTTTAATTTTACTATCCAGCTCGCTGGCAAGTGCTTTTAATACAGGAGCCATTGTTTGGCAAGGAGCACACCAATCAGCGTAAAAGTCTACCAATACAGGTATGGCATGATTGGTAATAAGATCGTGAAAACTCTTTTTCATAAAATTTTAGGGTAATGACGCAAAACCGTGTAGTAGAGTTGTCAAAAAGCTCAAAGGTCTGCTTTTATTTCGACAAACTTACTTGATTGTTCTACAAAACCAATCATCGATGTTTTGATAGTTTTTGTATTATTTGGGCAAAAAGGGGAGTTATAAAGTGGCAAGCACTTGTTCTACCTGAGTTTTACTCATTCCAGGACGAATTTTATTGCTGTAAAGCAGTTGGATAAGTTGTTTATCGATACTGGCATATTGGGTAGCACGCGAAAACTTTTGATAAAAAATACTCTCCGCGTATTTGTGTGAGTCGTTCATGAGCCCCAAGGCTTGAGTAAGTTCTTCTCTCAGTAAGTGTTTGCGGGTATCGGGGGCTTTCATCATACTCGTGTTTACATACATACTGCCTTTGTCTACACTATTTTTCGGGGTAAAATATACATAAAACAAGGCAAGGTTGCGATTGGCGTATCTTCGGGCGTTGGGTTCTACTTTGTTAATGTAGTCATTAGATGAACCAAAAAAGATGAAAAAATTGGCTTGAGTTTTACTAAAAACCCTTTGCATTCTGACAGGGCGTATCAGTTGATTCAGTTCCCCCATAATCTTATTGAGTTCGGTTTCCAGGGCGGGTATTTTTTCACCCATCACAAATATTTTTATATCTTTTGTCCACTTCACAATTTTGCGACCCTTCCCAAATTCACTGCCTACAGCTATTTCTTTGAAGTATTTTTTTACTGCTGAGGAGTAACTTTGAGCAAAAGTAGTAGATGATGTTACCAGTGCTATCAGACTGCACAAACCTATAACAAGTTTGTAAGAGTAGAGGGTGTTTAAAAAATTATTCATTATGAGAGGTGCATTTTGTAATGTTCGTAAAAATATTATTGTATAACCTTGATCAGTCAAACGTAAAACTGTGTTTTTGGTTAAAAGATTTTATATTTGTTTTACAAATAAGTCGGCGAAATGTTCTAAATCGACTATAAAAAATATAATATAAGAGGACTAAAGTATAGAATTATGCGAAAATTATACAATATATCATGTTGGTGGATAATGGTGGGATTGCTCTTGCCAATGTTAGATGTTCAGGCGCAGCAAAAAAAGGTCGTCACCGTTGAAGATGTTTGGCAGTTTAAATTTTTTGCGCGAGGAGTAAGAGGGGTAAACTGGATGAAGAATGGCCGATACTATACCACCCGTCAAGGAAACAAAGTAGTCAAATTTGACATCAAGACCCGTAAGGCAGTGGCTACCTTGTTTGAAGGAAAGTCGTTGCGCTTTGATGCTTATGGTTTAAGTGCCAGAGAAGATAAGTTGTTGCTGGCTACTCAGACCGAGGCAATTTATCGTCGTTCGTCTAAATCATATTATTATGTATACGACATTAACACCAAAAAACTAGACAAGCTCACCAATCAGCCTGGCAAACAGTTGCACGCGAGTTTTTCGCCCGACGGCAGTAAAGTAGCCTTTGTACGCAATAACAACATGTTTGTAGTAGATCTTGCGACTAAAAAAGAAACACAAATCACCAACGATGGTCAGTGGAATCACATCATTAATGGAAACGCTGATTGGGTATATGAAGAGGAGTTTTCATTTAGTAAAGCATTTTTTTGGTCACCCGATAGCAAAAGGATTGCGTTTTATAAATTTGACGAAAGCAAGGTCAAAGAGTATAATATGCAGCGTTGGGGAGGGCAAAAGCAACCCTATGCCATAGATTACAGGTTTAAATACCCCAAAGCAGGCGAAGACAACGCTGTGATACAAATACTGGTATACAATGTGACTACTGCCAAAAGTGTAAAAATGGATATAGGCGCTGAGCAGGATATGTATATACCTCGCCTAAGGTGGACTCAAAACCCTGAGTTATTGTCTATACGACGTTTGAACCGTTTACAAAACAAACTTGAATTGTTGCATGCCAATGCCAACACTGGCAAAACTCAGGTAATACTTACCGAAGAAAGTAAAACTTATGTGGATGTAGATTTTACAGATGACCTGACATATTTGAAAAATGGAAAAGAATTTATTCATACCAGCGAAAGAGATGGATATAAGCACATTTATTTATATAAGCTCAATGGTAAATTGGTTCGTCAGATCACCAAAGGCAATTGGGAAGTGAGGAGTTTGGCGGGCATTGATGAAAAACGTAAGCTTTTATACTTTACTTCTACCGAAGTATCACCCTTAGAGCGGCATTTATACCGAATTGATATAAAAGGAAGAAAAAAGGTGCGTATGACCAAGGCTAAAGGTACCCATCGAATTAATTTTAGCCCTGATTTTAAATACTATATTGATACCTATAATGCAGCTGCTATACCCACAAGAGTAAGTTTACACGAAGCGCCATCGGGTAAACTGCTACAGGTATTAGAGGAAAACAAACGCCTGAAAAAACGCCTGGAGAATTATCAAATTAGTTACAAAGAGTTTTTTAATCTGAAAACCTCCGAAAACGTATCATTGAATGGTTGGATGATAAAACCCCATAACTTTGATAAAAATAAAAAGTATCCAGTGCTCATGTTTGTATATGGAGGACCAGGGTCACAGCAAGTAACCGATAGTTGGGATGCTTACAACTTTTTTTGGTATCAGTTATTGGCAAGTAAAGGCTATATGGTAGTATGTGTAGACAACCGTGGCACAGGTGGCAGAGGGAGAGCTTTTAAGCACGTAACCTATAAACAATTGGGTTATTATGAAACCATTGATCAAATAGAAGCAGCTAAATATTTAGCAAAACAACCTTATGTAGATGCTAGTCGAATAGGTATTTGGGGCTGGAGCTATGGTGGTTATATGTCTTCTTTATGCTTGATGAAAGGGGCAGATGTATTTAAGGCAGCTATTGCAGTAGCCCCAGTGTCTACCTGGCGTTTTTATGATACTATTTATACTGAGCGATTTTTGCAGCGCCCACAGGACAACGCGAAGGGCTATGACAAAAACTCCCCGTTGAACCATGTGAACAAACTCAAGGGCAATTACTTATTGGTACACGGCACAGGCGATGATAATGTACATTTTCAGAATGCAGTAGAACTGCAAAATGCACTGATTAAAGCAGGTAAACAATTTCAGTCTTTTTATTACCCCAATCGTACCCATAGCATATTTAGTCAAGGTGCTCGCCCTCATTTGTATACTATGATGACTAACTTTTTATTGAAAAATTTATAATTATTGAAGTCAAGTAAGAATTTGTTTAAATTTTCGTACTTAGGAATGGTACCAAAATAAATTTACATTCTTAACCTCATCTTTTGAGGCTATACTTTGTTAAAAAATAGCCGAATAGCGCTGCTATTAGCCGATTTTTTACCGCGTCTAGCAACAAAATATTTTAGCGTTACTATAGAAGTTTATTTTTACACCATTCCTTAGCGTGATTTTCGATGAATTTTAAACAAGCTCTAATGATATACAAGGGTGGTCTTTAGAGATCATCCTTGTTTTGCCTTTAGTGCTTTTCTGGATACTTGGTAAGGCGATGAATAGCTGTTACCCTCAATAGATTAACAAGAAAATAACACTCTGTGTAAAAGGGTTGATAATGAGGGTTTTGTAATAGGTATAGGTGTACCGTTTACTCTTTAACCCAAGGTTTATATAGGGGCGGGGGTTCCCTGTTGCGTCATAAGAGTACCAACAAAGTAAGCATATCCAAATACTCAAGCCTCAAAATACAATCAATAAGCTGTATGATAGTGCCTACAAAAATACCTGTAAGCGGTACAATTGTATTTGAGGGAAGTAATTTAGTTTGAGTTATGCTTGTTTTTTTACCATAAAACCTTATATTTATTATATTATCACCCTATTCTAAGTCTATGAGCATTACGAACTACATGCGAATCTTTGGGCTTTTAGTTGCGTTGTTATCGGGAGAGTTTATTCAAGCCCAAAATTATCAAGGGTTTCAGTTTAAGAAGCCCCACCGCAAAAAACTCAAAAGAAGTTTCACTCAATACAATAACCTGATTATAATTCCTGTCCAAATTAATGGTTCCAAATCTTTTAATTTTATTCTTGATACTGGTGTAGGTAGCACCCTTATTACTGACCCCTCAGTAGCTTTAGCTTTAGATTTGCCCATGTTCCGAAAACTTAAAGTAGCCGGAGTGTCAAGGCAAAACCGACTTAAGGCACACGTATCAAATATTGAGTCTATAAGAATATTCAAGGATATAGTCGCGCTCAAGCAATATGTCATTGTGCTTGAGGAAGATGTACTTAACCTTTCGGGGTATGCTGGAATTCCTATTCATGGCATTATTGGTTACGACTTGTTTAGCAAGTTTATTGTAAAAATTAATTATGATTACCATAAGATTACATTTTATAACCCTGAACGTTTTAACTATCGCAAAAAGAAAAAACATGAAGTGTTGCCTATCAGGATAGAGGCTAAAAAACCAATATTGGAGGCAAAGGTGTGGTGTGAGCATCACAAACAGGCAGCACCAGTAAAGTTAGTGTTTGATACAGGAGCAGGGCATGCTTTGCTCTTGTATCAAAACTCCAGCCCTGGTATAAGCCTTCCCACAAAAACGATCAAATCTCATTTGGGGGCAACCTTGAGCGGCAATCTTATAGGTAAGCTGGGTAAACTAAAACAAATACAGTTAGGGAAATATACTTTACCCCAGGTGGTTACTTCATTTCCCGACTCGTCGTCCTATGTTTCTATGAAAGGTTTTACTCCCAGAAATGGTAACATAGGGTTGGGTATTATCAAACGTTTTCATACCATTATAGACTATCCCAATAAGCGTTTGATTATTAGACCCAATCGTCATTTCAAAGAGCCCTTTGATTATAATAGACTGGGAATGGAAATTATAGCCAAAGCTCCTACGTACAAAACTTTTTATATTGCACAAATGCGTGAAGACTCCCCTGCAATGAAGGCAGGGCTGAGAAAAGGAGATCAGATATTGGCAATTGATAAAAAACCTGTATATAACATGAACATCTCAGAAGTATATGGCAGGCTATATGATCATAAGAAAAAAGCAGACAAAATCTTTATATATGCCCTGAGAGGGCGAGAGCTGATTATTGCTAAGTTAAAGGTGGCCACATCATTGTAGGCTTACAGTGATATTGTCATTATACAAAGGAGTCAGGTATACATTGCCTGACTTTTTTTGTTCGATCCTGACAATTTGAAGATGAAACATCAACCATGTATAGGGCTATTTTGGCGTATTTTGAAGCACCAGATACGCTATATTAGTTCAATATGTCCGAATTTACAGTGTTTTATGAGTAATTTGTGTGGTTAAAAATGTCATTTTGACACGTTTTTTAGCTTCTGGGGGCTTGGCACAAGCATTGATCAATACCCAAGTGTAAACTTAGGAAGTGGATGATGGGCATACAGATATAATCTATAACTATCACTACCATCATAGCCTGGTTTTAAATCAAAATCACAAAAAAAATTACTCTAAAATATAATTACTAATAAAATGGGAAAGATCATAGGTATTGACTTAGGTACTACCAACTCCTGTGTAGCTGTGATGGAAGGCTCTGAGCCGGTAGTAATCCAAAATAGTGAAGGAAGACGTACAACCCCTTCTATTGTCGCGTTTTTGGATCAGGGTAAAGGTGAGCGAAAAGTAGGTGATCCGGCAAAGCGTCAATCTATTACAAACCCTCAGAACACGGTTTACTCTATCAAACGCTTTATGGGTAAACGTTATCAGGAGGTAAGCAATGAAATTGGACGTGTACCTTACAAAGTAGAAAGCGGTGCAAACGATACTCCCCGTATCCGCATTGGTGACCGTTTATATACTCCTCAGGAGATTTCTGCAATGACTTTGCAAAAGATGAAGCAAACAGCAGAAGACTATCTGGGAACAGAAGTAACAGAAGCTGTGATTACAGTACCTGCTTATTTCAACGATGCAGAGCGTCAGGCAACCAAAGAAGCCGGACAAATTGCTGGTTTAGAAGTAAAGCGTATTATCAATGAGCCTACTGCTGCGGCATTGGCTTATGGTATGGACAAGCGCGACAGAGATATGAAAATTGCGGTGTTTGACTTAGGTGGAGGTACATTTGATATTTCTATCCTTGAGTTAGGCGACGGTGTTTTTGAAGTAAAATCTACCAATGGTGATGTACACTTGGGTGGTGACAACTTTGACGAAAGGGTAATTGACTGGTTGGCTGAAGAGTTTCAAAAAGACGAAGGACTTGACCTTAGAAAAGACCCTATGGCTTTGCAACGCTTGAAAGATGCAGCAGAAAAAGCCAAAATTGAATTATCAAGCTCTACTTCTACTGATATTAACTTGCCGTATATTATGCCAGTAGATGGTGTGCCTAAGCACTTGGTACGTCAGTTGAGCCGTTCTAAGTTTGAACAATTAACTGATGACTTGATTCGTGGTACTTTGGAGCCTTGCAAAGAGGCTATGAAAGACGCTGGCTTGAGTGCATCTGATATTGATGAAGTAATTTTGGTAGGGGGATCTACCCGTATTCCAAAAATTCAGGAAGAAGTTGAGAAGTTTTTTGGTAAAAAACCTTCAAAAGGGGTAAACCCTGACGAAGTAGTGGCAGTAGGTGCAGCTATCCAAGGAGGAGTTTTAACCGGGGATGTAAAAGACGTACTATTACTAGATGTTACGCCGCTATCTTTGGGTATTGAAACTTTGAATGGTGTATTTACTAAATTGATTGAGTCAAATACGACTATTCCTACCAAAAAATCTGAAACATTCTCTACAGCGGCCGACAATCAACCTTCTGTAGATATTCATGTATTACAAGGTGAGCGCCCGTTGGCAAAAGACAACAAATCAATTGGACGTTTTCACTTAGGTGATATTCCTCCGGCTCCTCGTGGAGTACCTAAAATCGAAGTAACCTTTGACATTGATGCCAATGGTATTTTGAATGTATCGGCCAAAGATCAAGGTACAGGTAAAGAGCAACGTATTCGTATTGAAGCTTCTTCGGGGCTTTCTCAAGAAGAGATTGAAAGAATGCGTGCAGAGGCAAAAGCCAATGAGTCTACTGACAAAGAAGAGCGTGAAAAAATTGATAAAATGAACGCGGCTGATTCATTGATTTTCCAAACTCAAAAACAATTGACTGAATTTGGTGACAAAATTTCAGCGGATAAAAAAGCGCCTATCGAAACTGCTTTGGCAGACTTGAAAAAAGCACATGAGGCTCAAGATGTAAGTGGTATTGACTTGGCTACTAAGGCTCTGAACGATGCTTGGTCGGCTGCTTCTCAGGAAATGTATCAGGCACAACAAGAACAACCTGGTGCTGATGCTGGCAACCCTGGTGGAGGTGATCCAAATGCCAACGCAAACGGTGATGGCAAAGAGGATGTTACAGACGTTGATTACGAAGAGGTAGATGGTGATAAAGACAAGAAGTAATTGATCTAAATCACTTTGAGTATATAAAAAACCGAAGCGAAAGCTTCGGTTTTTCTTTTTTGGAAGTAACCTAAAAAGTGATTTGTGTGTTGTTGGCGGTGCTGCTAATAGATTGACTGATAAAGTTAATCATCTTTCTTATTTCATCTCCCGATGTACCCACTTTTGCCAAATGTTGTACACCCATCTCTTTTTGGGCTTGTTCAAATTGAGCTGCATTACCCACCCCAAATAAAATAGTGGTAAATGAAAAAGCGTTTTGCTCTTCGGCAATCACCTCATTTATCTTGGTTTTTACGGTTTTGGCAGGTGTATTAGAGCTATTGTCCATTCCATCAGTAATGATAAACAACAATGTTTTGGTCATCACTCCAGACGCTTCCAGATTTTCGCGGTAATCCATGGCCATTTTTAACCCTTGAGCTGTGGCATCATATAAGGCAGTACCTACCCCTGAAGGCTTAAACTGAATAGTGGGAATGCTCTTAATGGGTTGAAAACCACTTTTTACGTGTACATCATTGTTAAACTCTATGACCGATACCATCAATTGGTCTGCCACGTGCGACTTTTGCATGGTTTGGGTAAAATCGTTGAAAGCGTGATTGAGGTCTTTCTCATAAGAAGCTATAGAAGGCGAAATATCTATAATGAACACTGCATTGATAGTTTCGTCAACCTGTACCTCATCAGGGTTGAAATTATTAAAATTGAGATTAAAATCTATTGCATCAAAATCGCTCATAATTGTAGGTTTTATAGTACGTGTACCTATGTTTTTAAGTAGCTGCAAGTAGGGATAACTCACTTAGGAATGGTGAGAAATTAAATTACCATTCTTGAGGTAGAGGTTTTGTTTTGAGACGAGGCTATTTTTTGCGCCCATAGCAGCGCTACGGGCAATAAAAATAACGAAGTATCAAGGCGAAAAATCACCCCTCAGAGTGTAAATTTATTTTTGAACAATTCCTTATAGTTTGGTAGCTATACCTGCTCCTGAGATGTGTTTAATTTTGTCTTGGTGTTTAATAGTAATTTTTTATAGTTGCACCTGGTCAGATTTTACAAAACGTAATCCACGTTTTTTGGCTTCATCATAAATTGGGTCACCCAAATGTCCCATATTGGGTACGTCTGACATACAGTCTTCAATAATGATCATTTTGTCGGCTAAACCGGGGGCATAGTCCAAAGCCTGCTTTATACTGGTAGCCACACAGTGTGAACGTGCCTGACCTGCCACATATACATTCTGAAAATTTTCTAGTGTTTTTACCAAACTCTGGTTAAGCTGGGTTTCGGGGCGATCGGCTACCGGAATTTGAGCCATAAAAATTCCAAAATGCTCAGTTAATGGATAAGTACCTTTGGTAACAGCCTGGTAAAACTTACCGCGTCGTGTCCAGTGTTGTAAGGCGCTCATAAGGTTGTCATCCAAAGCACTACCCTTAGAACCTATCAGACAATGCTCTGGCCAGATACAATGAGGAAACTCTCCCTGTGCTTCTAAGTCTTGCAGGTACTTGAGCACTTTTTCAGGGTAAAACCTTGGAGTCCATTTGCCCCCTTGAGCATCCTTAAGGCTAATAATAGTGAAAGGTGCTGGAGGGTTACCATCTTTGTCTTGCCAAAACCCAGGGTGAGAAATGTCATTGACTGGATGCGAATCTAGTGTAACACAAATATGGTCTACCTTGTCGGCTTGATCGTTGATAAGCTTACTTAGGCGTTCCATGTCTTTTTCGGCACCAGGCACATAAAGTGCTCCATTAGGGTGGCAAAAATCATATTGAGCATCAATAATTAACAGCGCATTTTTGTTTGCCATAAATGATTGGTTTAGTAATGAATGAATAGTTAGGCTGTAATAACCCACTGTAGTTAGCGAGTTTGTATGTTGTAGTTTACAGCTGGAATAATTACGTGAAGAAGTTTGAATTAAACAAAAAAAAGAAGAGTTTTAATCGCCTACTCTCCAGCTGTGATGGTTTTTAAGCTTCCTGTGCAACCCCGTACTATTTTGTTAATGACTAAACAAACAAATTACTGGTACAAGTCAGGGTTTGTACCGCATCTGCGAAATACTTTATTTTTAGTAACAATTTTTTTATATTACTGCAGTTATCTATACATATTTAGAATCTATTTTATGGTAAATCATTACTATAGCCCATTACCTTTACAAAAACTAACCCTTTGGGGGTTGAAGTGGTGGCTACTAGTATGTGTTTTTACTTCCCCAGTTTTTTCTCAACGCCTTGCCGAGAAAGACAGCCTGCTCCAACTTCTCCAAACCCTACCCGATGATACCAATAAAGTAAATGTATTGAATAGATTGTGTTATTTATGCCGTGCAAACGACTCTAAAAATGCGTTGGTATATGGGAAAAGAGCGGTAACTTTATCAGAAAAGCTTGATTTTCCAAAGGGAGTAGCTTTGTCATATTTTAACCAAGGAAGAGTATACAGGATTTTAGGGAAATATAATGAGGCTATTTTACACCAAGAAAAGGCTTATACTAGATGGACAAAGTTAAAAGATTCTATTGGGTTAGCAGAGAGTTTACGGGAGTTTGGCATTGGTTATAGGAATACAGGTGATTTTCCTAAGTCCCTTAGCTATTTCCTGAAGGCAATAAAAATATATGAGGCATTAAAAAATAAGCCAGGGATTGCTAATACTGCGGCAAGCATAGGTATGTTGTACTATAAACAACAGAAGTATGATCAATCATTGAGTTATCATAAAAAGGCATTAAAAATTCATAAGAGGCTAAATATTGAGAAGAGTTTGGCGATTGATTACAATAATTTGGGAAATGTATACGCTGATTCAAACAAGCCAGACACTGCCCTTTACTACTACAATTTATATAAGAAAATTAAAGAAAGGCTAAACGATCGGAGAGGTGTTGCTATTGCCTTATCTAATATAGGATATGTGTTTGCAAAGCAGCAAAAACTTGATAAAGCCATTGTTAATCAAGGTCAGGCACTAGTTATTTATAAGCAGCTTGACTTAAAAAAAAATCAGACATACCCTTTACAATATTTGGCTGAGGCTTATGCTGCTAAAGGAGATTATAAAAATGCTTATCAAAACGGAAAAGAAGCGCTAACAATTGCAAAAAATATAAAAGCAAAGCATCGTATAATTGAAATTACCCTTTCTTTATCTAATATTTACCAACAAGCAGGTGATTATAAAATAGCACTTGATTATTTTCAGCAATACAAGGCTTTTAACGACAGTGTTTTTAACACTAGAAAGTCTCAGCAAATTGCAGAAATGGAGGCTAAATATAAAGATGAAAAGAAAGAACAAGAAAACAAGTATTTAAAAAACGAAGACATTAAAAACAAAGCACTGTTACAGCAAAGAAATAACCTGATTGCTGCGATTACTTTTGGTGCTTTATTGTTGATTATGTTGGCAATGGTGTTGTACCAAAGCAACCAACGTAAACAACGTACCAATCAGGTGTTGTTGTTGCAAAAGCAAGAGATAGAAGTGAAAACCGAAGAAATACTTGCCCAACGCGATATGTTGGAACAACAACACAAAGACATTCGTGATAGCATCAACTACGCCCGCAAAATACAAACCGCTATTTTGCCCTTATCCGAAGAAATTTCCTCTGCCATTCCTGAACATTTTATTTTTTACCAACCCCGTGACATTGTCAGTGGCGATTTTTATTGGTTTGCGATGGTTAAAAACGAGCAAACTGGTAAAACAAAGTATGTGATTTCGGTGTCAGATTGTACTGGACATGGAGTGCCAGGGGCATTTATGAGTATGATTGGCAACGATTTGCTCAATGATTTGGTCAAGGCAAGGCAAATTACCCAACCCGATATAATTTTAAACAAACTTCATAAAGGAGTACGCAAAGTGTTGAACCAGGAAGTAAGCGAAAACACCGATGGCATGGATATTTCGTTGTGTGTGATAGACCCCAATGACAAGACCATTCAATATGCTGGTGCTAATAGTGCCTTAGTGTATGTAAAAGATGATGAACGCACCCGGATAGCACCTGACCACACTTCGGTAGGGGGCGATATGCCCAAGTCGCAAGAAGGGTTCACCGCCCACACCATTTCTTATGCCGATGCCCCCGTGATGTGTTACTTGTATACCGATGGTTACCGCGATCAGTTTGGGGGCGATCGAGGTAAAAAGTTTTTACGATCGAGGATGCAAGAATTGATTTTTTATATTTCAGCACTTTCCATGCAAGAGCAACGTCGTCAAGTAGAAGAAACCATCAATGATTGGATGGAGGCGGGTGGGTTTGAACAAATGGATGATATGTTGGTGGCGGGGTTTAGGCTAAGCTGATGACTGTTATTTATATATAGGATTACTTTACTTTTAGGTGTGGACACAAAAAAACCTCACAAAAATTGTGAGGTGATATATTTTCAAGTGTTTGTTTTGTTGTTTAGCAACTACCATAGTTACGCATAAACCATCTTAGGTGGCGTCTCATCTGGCGACGGCTATAGCCTGCTTCTTGATACCAATGTCTCATTTTTTGAGGATCATTTTGCCACAAATCCATGAAAGCATCAGGGTTTTGTTGAGCAAAAGCTGTTGGGTCTTCTCCATCCATTCCTCCTTTTACCTGATTCATTTCTTCAATTGATAATACTGTCCAATTATTATTCAAGTCGTTCGTCATATTGGTATTCGTGATTTGTAAAAAATTAATTAAATCAATTATTGATATGTTTTGTCTTTTATACTCCCTTGTATACTTAAAGGTTACAGAAAGTAAGCGTCTTTTTAGGGTAAAAAAATATTTAAATGCACGCTTGTAAGAATTGAAGGTAAAGGGTGTTTTACTGAGAATATTTGGGTGTTTTAGCGTGAAGACCTTTTGTGTTGATTATGGAATAAAATTTGTAAAATTTAGTTTTTTTTGATTAAAAATATTTAGTAATGCTCTATTTAGTAGATTTTTTGTAGATAATATTTGGCGGCGTGTAAAAGTATAAGCGGGATGAAAATTTGTTAATATTATTAATAAATACTTGTTTTTGGTTATAATTGTACCATTCTATGCTTAAAAAGAATATGTAAAGGTACTTTTTATACTTTGTTAAGTATATGCTAATTGATAATATTTGGGTTTTTCCTACGTTGCAATTTCCGAGCATTCACCCACTATATCATCTTGATAGCGTGTTTCCACATTCTATACATTCCCCTGAGGTGAGGGTACAATAAATCAAGCTCTAACCTATCTTTGCCTGAAATACTAAAACCTTGTTTTTCGTAAAAGCCAATGGCTGCCTCTTGTGTGTCCATAGCTTCTAACCATACTATAGTGTGTCCTTGCTTTGCTGCCCTTTGGGTGGTCCAGTCTATGAGGGCTTTACCTATGCCTTTTCCCTTTACATTATTGTCTATATAAATTCGGTGTAGTTTGGTAGCAGGCTCATTTGGTAAATCAACTAAAGAAGCATTGTCTAGCAAGCGTAATATGCCTACTATTGTTTCATCATACACTACAAAACAGTACAAAGAGTTCGGGTCTTGTAGTTCCTGTTGGAAATTTTCCAGTCCGTATACTGTATTTATATAATTTGTGCCTTGGTCTTGCCACAAGTGAGCATACGTTTGTGGGTATACCTGATGCATAAGGCGTAGCAGATTAGGTTGATCCTGTATATCAATTTCGTTGAGTACCAGGTGAGGCGTTATCTTTATCAAAGTTTGTTGTTTTAGTTGTTCCTGAATCTTTACGAAGATAAGCTTTTGTGGGGTTTTGTAAAACTAAAAGTAGACAGGAGTAAGCACATCTGAGTAGGTGTTAATTCAGACTATCTGTTTGTTTTGTTATGAATGTATGTATAATAACTGATGTTACGCAGTAATTTCCAAGTCTGCTTGTTTATATTGTTTGATGACTTTATTGTTTTATGGTTGCGCGATGCATAGCCCAACCATTTAGCAATAAAGTCATCTAACCATCAAAATAAGTAGGTCTGCGTAACCTCAGTATAATAATTTTTTTGTTGTATAAACAATAGATAAGTTACATTGCAATTTTTTTAGCTATCCTGTAAAGTTTAACCAAACACTTACCTTCCTGCCAAAAGTTTTATTTAGTACAATATAGAACTGTTTTTCGAAAAGTACCCCTGATTAAAGACTTCGTTTTGTGTAAAGGGTTGTTTTTGTAGTTTTACTCAGATTTGCTTAGTTGTTTAGCAAGCTGTTTTTCTTGATGTAGTATTTCAAAGAAAGCTAAAATATGCTTGTAAATAATATGATATATTTTTGTGTTTACATTTGATTTTTATACTTTTAGGTAGTTAAGTTACATTGAAAGTTTCTTAAGTATCAAGCCCTATGAACCTCTACCTTTCCACTTTTGCGAAGTATACGCTTCATTTGTCACCAACGTGCCTGTATGATAATAGGTATGGTTTTGTTATTCCCTCCTCTATTTGTTTACCTTATAAAAGCAAACACTCACAAAATATCAATAAGTAAATCCTATAACTAGCATTCAAATGAAAGGTCAACTGTTTCTTCATATTGCATCGCTTCTCAACACACAAGTACCTGAGCTACAGCAAGTAGATTTAGAAAGAGGGCAATTAGATCAGCCTGACTTGACAGGTTTAAGTTTTCCGTTGGCACTGATCAGTTTTGGAGAAACAAACTACCAAGACGAAGGACAAGGCTTGCAGTATGGCGAATGTGTAGTAGATATATATGTGGTACAGCAACACGCAGATCTGAGTACAGCAACAACACCTGCCCAGGCAACCATTGCCACTCTTTTAGATTTTCCCAACAAAGTATACCTGGCATTGCAAGATGCAAACTCAAGTAGCTTTTTCAACTTTACCCGATTGAGAGAACAAGCCAATCAGGTACGCAATAATTTGATGATAGATACATTACAATTTGTAACTACGATCAACGATGATACTAAACGTATTGAAAACGAACTTGGGCGATCGGCAGTGTCGGATGTCAAAGCGAAAATAAAATAAGTTCAATGTATTTAGACTAATAATACTACATTATGCAACGACCTAGTTTAATTGTTAAAAAAGAAGTAACCAGTTTAGGGGTGCCTACCAGTCAAGATGGCATTAGTTTACTGGTGGTTTCTGCCCCTACTACTTACACTGACAATGTGAGCAATGATCCACCCACTATAGAGGACTTTGTGTTTACATCGCTCAAAGGAGCCGAAGATGTAGGTATTACAGCGGCTGCCGACCTAAGCAACAATGTGTTGGTATGGGAGCATGTCAAAGATTTTTTTGCTTTGGCAAATGGTACTACTTTACATGTGTTATTTGTGCCAGCGACTACTACTTTAGCTCAGCTGTTTACCGACAGCGAAGCGAGTAATACAACGTTGAAGGCTTATCTTCAGAAACAAGCGGGAGAGATCAAACTCTTGGGAGTAGCCCTCAATCCCGACTACGCTGAAGATCATACTACAGCGGTGAGCACCGACTTACAAGCGGCTATTCCGTTGGCAAATACGTTTGCCGATAAACAGTTTAACCGAAGCAGACCTATAGAGGTTATTTTAGAAAATCGCAAGTTTTCGGGGGCGGCTACTGCTGCTGCAGACCTTAGAGGCTTAAACAGTGGTAATGTCATGGTGGTATCAAGCCGCGACGCCAACCGTAGTGCAAAGCTTACTACCGATGGTCACACTGGTGCCGCTACCTTTGCTGCCCTGGGATTGGCGTTGGGCAAGGCTGCCAGTATTCAGGTAAACCAAAACATTGGACGCTTGACGGTTCCTCCTTTGTTTCAAACCAAAGACAATCTGCCAGTAGAAGCGGTGGAGTTTTCGGGAGGTGCCAGCCTCAATACTTTTACCGATGAAGACCTCAACCTGCTGCATAACAAAGGGTACACTTTTATAGATCGTTATGCGGGCTATTCAGGCTTTTATTTTGTAAACGATAATACCTGCGAAGATGCCACCAAGAGCAATAGCCGTTTGTCGTTGAACCGGGTGGCAAACAAGGCTGCTCGCATTACCCGTGCTACTTTCCTTAATTTCTTGAAAGCGACTATTCAAGTAGATGGCAGTACTGGCCAGCTGCTACCCTCGGTAGTAGAACGTTTCAAAGACGTGATTAACCGTGCCATTACCGACGAAATGTTAGAAAACCCTGACCCTACGCGTTTGCCCGAAATTTCAAGTGTAGAAATCAGCATTGACCCTACCCAAAACGTGTTGTCTACCAAAAAGGTAGTCATCAATCAGTCTATTGTTCCTACCGGAAGTGTAGACGTAATCGAAACTATTATTTCATTGGATAACCCTAGTTAATTAAAGCCATGCCAGAATATAATGTAAATAACATACAAGTAAGTATGCTCGGTGAGAGTCCTTTTTATGGAATAAAGGAAATGACCTATGACATGGAGCAAGAGAAAACCCATGTACACGTAGTGGGCAAAGCCCAACCACATACTACCCAATATGGGAATAAAAAATTTACCGGGAAGATTACCGTTGTACACTCCGATTTTGTGTCAAAAATACAGTCAAAAGTACCCAAAGGACTTTCGGTGCTTGATTTGGCTCCTTTTGATGTGAGCATCGTGTATTTGGGCAATGGTTTGGTGGCTACTACCGACAAATGGTTGAAAGTAGAGATTACCAAAACTGCCAAAAAGTTTGCCTCTGGCGATGGGGTAGAGTCTATAGAAATGGAGGTAATCATGACTGATATTCAGGAAGGCGTGTAGCCCAATGTCGTTTCCTAAAGCCTTAAGGTGGCTGAAAGTGGTGGATGCGCTTTTGTTCATAGTCCACAGCCCCGACAGGGGCAAGTCCTTAGATGCCGATGCATATCGGTGCTTCAAGTCCTTGGATACCGATGCATATCGGTGCTACACCCTGTTTAACTCCGTTGAGCTCATCACAGCAAGCTGTAGATTCGGTTCACAAGTAATCACACTTTTGTATTGCACTGATTTTCAGTTGTTTACAAAAAGCGTGGTTAGAAGTCGATGGTCGACAGTGGCTGACGCACGCATAAAATCTCTACTAAGGAACCGAACGTAGTGAGTCCTTAGATACCGATGTATATTGGGGCTCAACGTAGTTACGCCAGCATTGGGCGATAGTCCATGGCTACTACATTGAGCGTAAAATCACCACTAAGAGTATGATTTTTAAACATACAAACCATGGCCAATAAATATTGGCTGTGGTTGATTTATAAAACAATAAAAATACTATCTTCAATGATTGCTTTTGGGTAATGACAAAAGCTAACCTATGCCTGCCAGGTTTCAAAAAACTGGCAGGTATAAAAAGAGGAGTTTTTAAATATTTATTTAATTTTTACTGAAACATGAAAAGTACCAAAGTAGCCGAGAAAGAACTGAACCTGAACGACGTAGTAGAAATAAGCGATGAAATTTATTTTGAGCTGGAAGATAAATACGGGCGCATTACCTCTATTATAGTAAACGACCCCGAAACAGGCATGCAAGCTGGAGAGTTTTTGTTTAAATCGCCCACCAACTTTGTGATAAAAATGGCAAACCAGGCCATTATCAAAGACGAAGACATAGGAAAGTACAACGATGTAATCATTAACAACTGCTCGTTGAACGGAGTGGACTTGATCAAAGAAAATGAAGATGTGCGCCGCGCTATTCACGACAAGGTAAAAATGATCATTACCCCACTGGAGGCTACAGTGGGAAAGCGCAGGCAGCGGCAAAAAGACTCATAGCCAGCAATCCTTACCTGCAGGCTTCTGCCGTTATTATGCGCATCTTTCGGGGTGCGTATAAACAATCTGATTTAGATGAACTCGAAGACCATGATTTTTGGGTCTTGTATGAACAAGCTATTTGGATTTTAGAACAAGAGAATAAAGAGAAAAAATAAAAAATACTATGTCTTACCCAAGTATTCCACCTAGTGCTAAACAGGCTTTGTCTGTAAAGGAGTTTGCTAAAAAGGCCGCTAAAATTGCTGCAATTACTGCAGGAGTAGGATTGGTAATAGCAAGTGCTACAACTCCTATGGGACCTTTAGCGGCTGGGGTATTGAAGGTTTCTGGTGCTATGTCAGTTACAGGTGGTACTGCTGGTTTTTTTAGTGAAAGGATAAAGTTAGCGCATAAAGTAGCCACCTCATCCAATGCATATTTAAACCTTGGCGATCAACTTGGCATTCTTAAAAGAGATTTTCAAGATACAGGAGTGGCTTTATTACAGGGGTTTGTGCAGCCTATTGTGAAAGCCAGAAAACCAATTGGTAATGCATTTAGGAGCATTAAAAGTTATTGGCAACAGTATAGACTAGAGTTGCAATATTCTAAAGAAAGAGAGCAAGAGTCTGCCACAAGGTGGGCTCGTATGGAGCAAAGTTTTAATAGACGGTGGAAAAATATGAAGGGCAAGTTTGGAAGAATAAAATTATTTCCAGGCATAGAGAAAGATGCTAAAAAACTTGAATTACTACAAAAACTAAAAGCAGACAGGAGGGGAGGGAAACAAAAAGGGGATGATGTAAGTGGCTTATCACGAGAAATAGTCACACTGAAAAGAGAGTTACGTAATGCGCAATTCAAACAAGTTTTTGATAAATTAAAGGGAGGTGCTCAAAAAGCAGGAACTTATGTACAAAAACTAGGGAATAAGGTAAAACAGGCATTTAAGAAAAAACTAGGTCTTAATAATAGCGTGAAGACTACCACAAAGTCTATTCATGAGCTAGAAAAACACTTGAAAAGTTTAAACTTCAAAAAAAAGCATGCATTTTCTACTACGGAGATTAAACGTTACAATGCACAAATAGCCAGTACCCAAAAAAGCATTGCCAGTTTAAACCAACTAGGCAAAACTTCCTCTCGTGGGCAAAAGTTTAAAGCAGGCTTAAAAGAAAAAGCTAAAGGAGACCTGGGCAACGATCTGGTAAGTAAAGCAGGAGGCTTTCTAAAATCTGCCATTACAGATACTGCAGCTTACGAAGACAAAATGCGGGCTGTACAAAATGCTACAGGATTGGGCGCTGAAAAACTGGCAATAGTAAAAAATGAGTTAGATCGTATCCGTTCTCGTTCTTCTGACATAGACTTGATGGACATGTATCGACAGTCAGCGGCCATACCTGAGAAGTTTAGAACTGAGTTTGTGAAGGTAGGAGACAAAGTCCACCAGGTATTAAAAGATTCTCTAAACATTGACCAGCAAACTTTTGCGACTGGCATGCAAAGCGTTTTTAATAACGCAAAAAAACAAGGAGCCACTGGGGGGCGTGACATTGCTCAGTACTCGGCGGGTTTGATGTCTACCTTGCAAAAATTGGGCACCCAAGGAGCCAATGTCTCAGACCTATACCAAGGGCTACAGGATATACAACAAATCAAAGGAGCCAATGTAGGCGTCGACAAATACCTGGCGTTGCAGGCGGTGCTTGGCAAAGCTGGGGTGAAAGCAAGCACTACCCAAACAGCCTTGCAAAAGATGGTGCATGTCATGAACTCAAACCCCGCAGGTTTTGGGCAAATTATAGGGGAAAAAGGGGTGGAATTCCAAAAGCTTTTAAAACAAAAGCCTATTGAGACACTTAGGCGAATAGGAGCAGAACTCAAAAAAGATCCTGGCAAAGCCAAGCAGTTATCTGTAGCAGGCTTAAAAGGTAAAGGAGCTGCTGAGTCGATGAACGTATTGCTTGCCATGCCCAACCAAGGCGAGTTTAAGAAGCAATTGAATGCGGTAAAAAACGAAATGATAAGTGCTGCTTCTCTAAATGATGCCTATGCTGCATCTAACAATACCATGGGGGGGGCCATGGAAATTGCCCAAAAAGCAGGCGCTCGCCTCATGCTTACTCTAGGTACCCGTCTTAAGCCCATTATCATGTGGTTAGCCAATAAAATGATACAAGCGGCTAACTTTATTCAAAAGAACTGGAGCTCGATAGAACCTATCTTGATAGGAGTAGGGGTGGCTTTGGGAATATTGGCTATCAAAATGGTAGCGTTGAATGTGGCAATGTGGGCAAACCCATTAGGAGCAGTACTCTTAGGGGTTATTGCCCTGGTTTCGGGTATTGTATACCTCTACAACAATGTCACCTCCTTTAAAGATCAAATGAACGGTTTGTGGGAAGACATGAAAGTGTTTGGCAGTGAAGTAATGGAGATTTTTGGTGGCATTTGGAAAACAATCACCGATGCCTTTGGGGTCAGTGGCAAATCTGCCAGCGATTTTAGTGCGACCTTCAAAATAGTTGGAGTGATTATCAGAGGAGTGGTGAATGTAGTGATGTCTCAGGTCAAGGTTGCTTTAAAAATGGTGGCTTGGGGTATCAAAGGCATCTTATTACCGTTTCAGGTACTTAGGAATTTATTCCTGATAGTGGTGGATTTAATCAATGGCGACTGGAGCGCTGCCTGGGATCGGTTCAAGAAAATGGTCTCTGCAGTATGGGACTTTCTGGTAGCGCCTTTCAAAGCTGCCTGGGAGTATGTGTTAGACCTTGGCAGGGCTATAGGCTTGGTAGATAAGAAAAAAATAGAGGTAGAAGAAAAAGTAAAACGTGTTGAGCAACATAAAGCAGCAAAAACTAAACAAACGCCTAATAGTATAAGGGTTCCTTATGCTTCTTCTAAACCAGTGAATGACTACCAAATGCCTTGGCTCAATGCTCCTTCTGTTTCACAAACGCCAGTAAAGAAACCAAAAATACCAGTGGTGGGGTATGACATGCCCGAACTGGTAGGTAGTCAGAATCCAACCCTTGCTTATGGTAATGTTGGCTTACAAGGAGGATTGGGTCAAATGGGAGGGATGGCTAATAAAAATGCCACTACGTTGAAAATAGACACGTTGGTAGGAGAGATAAATATTACAGCTAACAACTGGCAAGAGTCAGAAGATTTTATTACAGAAAAGGTTAAAGAAGCTTTATTTAAAGCAATTAATCAGGCATAGTAGCGGGTAAATGCTTTGTGTCATTATACAATAGTCCACAGCCCCGACAAGGTTCTAGTGCTTTGGGAACTAAGTAGTTTATACACTATTTCGAGTTTATTTTGGTGGCTGTCAAACCTCCAAAAAACGAGCATAGCCTAAGCTACGTGAGTTTTTTTAGGTGAAGTCAGCAGGCAAAAGAAGCCGAAATATGTGAAAGGAATTTAGTACCCAGAGCACTAGGTGCAAGGTTCTAGGTACACCCTGTTCGACAGGTAACTACACTTTTTCTATCACGTTGATTTTTAGCAACTTATAAAAAGCGTAGTTAGAAGCGGATTCGAGTAAATGTTTAACCTATTAACCCCTGTAAACCGACCATAGGGAGCTCAACGCAGTTAATCAATGGCTTACATTAAACTTGTGTACTTGCTTTATTTTTCAAAGGGTTTCAGTTTTACACCTAAACGCGTAATTAAATAGTTTTTAAACTTATAATCGTTTGATAATCAGTAATCAACTTTGACTAAAATCACTGCGGAGTATTGATTATACTTAAAATTAATAAATATAACATGGCAATATTCGACGCAACCAAGTTTCTGAATTTTTACGGGTTTGTTCCCAATGCGCTGGATCATATCAGGGGGAATAGTAATAAGTTGCCAGTACGTACAGCAAAGTCTGAAGGAGCATCGCAAGATAACCGACCACAAAACCCGCTGGATGCGCCAAATGGAAAACCTTTGATTTCAGGTTTGACATTAAAGTGGGGGGCGTCTGATAAATCTTCTCAAGTTGATGTAGCAGAAACGCAAGAGCAGGAAAATAACAATACGAATTCTAAAGAGGATAAAAACAATCAATACATTTTTGAAATTCCTCCAGTGATTACAGTCAATCTGAAAAAAAACGTAGTAACCACCAAAATTGCGGGGTCAAGTCGCCCCCCTGTGGTAGAAATTATTGGGTATGATACATTTAGCGTAAAAATACAAGGCTATGTAGAAAATGTAGAAAAACATGCGCTGGTGCAGCAAACAGAAGATAAATGGTGGGCAGAACCTGCTACCACCAGCGAACTGGCGGTAAGGGATGATCGCTTTCCTAAGGATAAACTGGCAAAGCTGATTGAAGTATTTGAACAAAACGAGGCACTTACCGCTGAAAGCGAAATACTCAAACTATTTAATATCACCCGTATTGTAATCACCAGCATGCCAGAGGTTACTTATTACCCCACGGCTTTTACTTATAGCTTTAGTGCAGTAGCCGATGCGCATCAGGAAATACTAGTGTTGGAAGATTAAAACCGAGAAAATTAAATGGCATATATCAACAAAGCACGAATCATTGTTGCGGAAAAATATGAGATTAAAGCAGTAAAAAGCGTGAAAATAAAGAGTAGCTGGCGTGAAACTAAAGAAACCTGCAACATTGAAGTTCCTGATTTGGAAAGGTTTTTAGGCAAAAATATCAAAGAAGGAGACCCCATAAAGGTAGAGCTGAGTATGTCTATCAACCCCAGAGACGATAAATTTCAAGAAGAATTTACTGGCTATATTGCCAATATCAAATATGCGACTCCTTTTACCTTAGAGTGTGAAAATGAAACTTATGTATGGCAACGAAAAAAAGCTGTGAGTAAGCATTATGGTTTTATCACACTCAAAACGCTCCTGAAAGAATTATTTGGAGAGGCGGTGGTTTTTTCTGATTCATTACTGGATTTGAATTTGCAGAAATATACGATTAAACGAAAAACCCCTTATCAGGTATTGCTCAAGCTTAAGCAAGCCTATGCTTTTACCGCATATTTTAAGGGCAAAAAACTATATGTAGGCACTGAGTATGCCATGAAAGAAAACCCAACCACAAGGGGGTATGCATTAGACGGAAGCCAAGGTAATATTGTAAAAGATAGTTTGATTTACAAGACCAAAGAAAGTGTGAAAGTACGTGCCAAAGTAATATCGGTGATGCCGGATGGAAAAAAAATAGAAGTAACCGAAGGAGACGAAACCGGGACAGAATATGTAATGCACTATCGTGGGATTAGTGATGAAAATCACCTAAAACAACTGGCAAAAGTAAGGCTGGACAAGCTTAAAAAAGACATGGTAGAAGGAAGCGTAGACACGTTTGGATTGCCTTTTGCCAGGCACAGCGACCACGCCAAGTTACAAAGCGCAAAGTACCCAAAAAAGAATGGGGTGTTTTTTATAGACAGTGTCGACACTACTTTTGGCACAGCAGGTTTTAGACGGAAGTTGAAGCTTGGAAAAAAAATGAGTTGATACACAAATTATGGAAGAGGTTTACCAAAAACTAATCGAAGTGATTACTGATACTGTACCCGTGCAAAGCGAAATGGCTACAGTAAAAGCCGTAGACAAAGAAAAGTTGGAGTGTACAGTAGTACCAATCACGAATGAAGCACTTGAAATAGGTGGAGTAAACCTGAAAGCTGTCATCGACGAAACCAAAAACGGCTTGGTGCAAATACCCAAAGTAGGCAGCATTGTGTTGATTAGCCTGATAGAAAACACCGACGGAGACCACTATGTGTCGATGTATTCTGACATTGACGAAGTACAACTGGTACAAAACGAAGAAGAGATTCTCAAAATTGATAATATGGGCAAGGTCACCTTTCACCAAGGCGAAAACAAGGGGTTGATCAAGATTGAAGCGCTTAAGACGCAATTGGAGAAAAACACCCAGGCAATTCAAAAGATTTTAGATTTGTTTGCTAACTGGACCGCTGCCCCCAATGATGGTGGAGCTGCCCTAAAAGCATTGTCGGCCAGTTTAGCCGGAACCCAATTGGGCGATTTCTCAGACATAGAAAACGACAAAGTAAAACACTGACAATATAATTTGATACAATGAAAGACTTACTCTTGGACGACAACTTTGACATTACCGACCAAATAGGCGAGGCTACCGACCAAACCACCCAAATATTGGTAATGAGCCAAAAAGGGATGTTTAAAAAATACCCCACCATAGGGGTCAATGCCCTGGATTTTATGAAGGGAGAAGTACGTTTGAACGGGCTGGAACGCAAAATAAAACTAGAGCTAGAGGTAGACGGTGCCCAGGTAACTGCGGCTGACTTTAGCAACCTTCCTTTTAAAATAGAAGCACGATGGCAATCATAAATATCAAAGTACAAGACCGCCAAACCTTGCTCGATGTGGCTGTTCAGTACCTGGGCGATGCCACCGGAGCCATAGAGCTTGCCGTGCTCAACAATTTGGCGCTGACCGAAGCCCTAAGCCCTGGACAAGTTATTCAGGTAGACACCGACTATATCATCAACCCAAAGGTGGTCAATTATTTAAAAGACAAAGACGTAACCCCTATTACCGACTAAGCCATGACCCGAACCATTACCCAGATAGAAAACGAAATACTGGAGGCTAAAGAGCAAGACGCTGTATTGCAAGAAATCAACACCGCGTCGCGGTTTAGCCCCTGGCGCGCCATTGTATACATTATGGCGTTTGTGATTTATTCGCTCGAAAAGCTTTTTACCTTGTTTAAGGCAGACGTGACCGAAATAGTGACCAACAACCGCATTGGTTCGCTGGCTTGGTATGCCCAGGTGAGCCAAGGCTTTCAGTTGGGCGACAACCTCAACGAAAACCTGCAATACAACACCCTCAATACCGATCTGCAGATCATTAGCCGGGTGGCAGTCAAAGAGTTGCCCGACTCTACCCTGTCTATCAAAGTAGCCAAAGGCGCTACCCAGGCAGACCTGGCACCCCTCACCGAAACCGAAGAACAACAATTTACCGCTTATTTGAATAAAATGAAGCCCGCCGGAGTAAAGGTAAACGCCCAAAGCCTGACCGCTGACCAAATAAAGATTGCCGCCGAGGTGTTTTATAACCCCTTGTTTGCCAGCGCCGACATTACTACCCGCTTGGTGGCCGCCATCAACGATTACTGTAGCAATATTAACTTTGGCGGACAGCTCAACCGCAACGACCTCATAGAGCGGGTACGCCAGGAAGAAGGCATTGAAGACTTTGTGATTAGCCTGCTGCAAGTAGTGCAAAACAATGCCACCGTAGACGTGAGCCGCGCCCAGGAACTAGAGGCAGGCTATGCCGTGTTCGACGCGCAACAATCAGCTTTTACCTATACACCAGTGTAAAATGGCTCCTGAGTTTAAATTATAGAGAAAAACAGAAAACAAGGGACAAACCGCTGCTCAAATTCTCAAAATTGATAATACCTTATGCAGAATCGAAAATACTACCACATAGACTTTGACCGCCTGGTAGACATGCTGTTGCCAGGGTTTCTGCGCAAGCCCAAAATGACGGCTTTTCTGAAAGCTTGTGTGGTGCCCGTCAAAACACTTTACCAACGGTTTCAGGCGTTTAGCCAACAGCAAAAGTACGAAGCAGGCATTACCGCCCAGGCGGGTTTGATTGAGAAAGCCCTCAACGACGCCTTTGACCCCACCCTGCGGCGGTTTCAGATCGTACACGAGCTGCTTAACGATGGACCCGTAATATTTTTGGACAGTGACGACCAGTCGAGCCAAAACCCTATAATGTACCTGGACGCTGACGCCCAAAGTGACTCCGGTATTGTGCTCCACCTCGACTCCGAAAGCAGCGAATTGCCCGCTGGCATCGACTTTAGGGTAAAAGCGCCCCTGGGCACCGAAACCCAACAAGAAGCAATACGCTCTATGGTATCGAAATATAAATTTGCCTCTAAAACGTTTGATGTGCAGTTTAGGTAGTAATGGCTTTATGGTTATCGCTTCGCTTATGGCTTTATGGTTAAAATGGTTATCGCTTCGCTTATGGCTTTATGGTTAAAATGGTTATCGCTTCGCTTATGGTTTTATGG
>NZ_CANLRP010000109.1 GCF_947493425.1 uncultured Microscilla sp.
AGAACTCGAAAGTTTATTGTCTTTGAAATTTCAGCGAATTTGATTTGCGACTTTTCATCCCGTTCAAAGTATAGCAAGAGGCTGCCAAAGCATTGACGCCTATACAGCGGGATTTTCAACCAGGCAAAAGTGAAGTTAAAGCAGTGCTATAGCCTCAGCTTGCGGTATCGTTCACCAAGCACGAACTTTGTTTCTTTGAAGTACATGATGTTTTCTGTTTTAGCAAGGCAAGCTTAAGGGAGCAAACTTTCTTAGGGTTTACTGGTTATTAAAGCTTTTAGGTACACAAAAAATATTATTTTGATAGTATTCTATTGATCAATTACCCCAAAACAAATGTATGCAAGGTGCTCTTAAGTATAATTATACCTATAATAGTTGTTTTTATGCTATAAATCTGCAAAATTTGAATGTTTGAACTTACGTTTATTTGGCGCAAGGTTTGTATAAGAATTGTTTTGAAAAGCTCACTTGATTTTTTCTTTGCTCAAACAAAAAAAATCAATAACTTTCCAACAATTGTAAATGGTGTGTTTAATATGATAGACCATTTTATAAAGTTATATGCCATTTCAGGAATTTTATATCCCTCACAGGCATCTGATATTGCTCGCTAGAGAAAGGTCAAAATTTAGTCAAAAATAGTTGATTAATAACATGGAAAATTTACACATAGATCCTACGGACGAAGAACCAAGAGTTGATTTCAATGCAGAAAACGGAATACTTGAAATTTCAGGAAACTCTTATCCAGAAGATACTTCGTCGGTATTCAAACCAATTATTGATTGGCTGACCAAGTACACTGAAGATAGTGGTAAAAAGGTACAATTCAACTTTAAGATGGAGTACTTTAACACCAGTACTTTTGTAAAATTTCAGAAAATACTCAAGTTACTGGAAGACTACCACCTCAACAACGACGGAGACGTAGAAGTAAACTGGTATTATGAGAAGAGTGATCTTGATATGTTTGATAATGGTGAAGATTATCAGGCAGATGTAGAGATTCCTTTTAACATGATTGCTTACTAAACTGCTGGTTTCTTATACTCGATTATATATGGCAAAGCCTTATTGTTGCATACCCTAAGTACTTAACAATAAGGCTTTGTTATACAGCTTTTATGAAGTAATTTCTTTCAATGCTTCACCATTTGCCTTGATAAAGTGAGTAATGTCTTCATCACTGAGTGCATTAGACACAAACAAGGTTTCAAACTGTGAAGGAGCCAAATATATGCCTTTTTGCAACATTGCCTGAAAGTACTTACCAAACAACGCTGTGTCACAAGATTTAGCGGTTTCGAAGTCAATCACTTTTTGGTCTGTAAAAAAGATACTAAACATCGAACCTATATGGTTGATGGTATAAGGCAAGCTCAAGCTCTCTACATTTTGTTGCATACCTGCTACCATTTTTATCGCTGTATCTTCTACTTGTTTATATACCAAAGGGTTTTCGTTGAGGTATTGCAACATGGCCAGTCCTGCTGCCATAGCTACCGGGTTGCCTGATAAAGTTCCGGCCTGATATACAGGACCTACCGGAGACACAAAGTCCATTAACTCTTTTTTACCGCCATAAGCACCTACGGGCATGCCTCCACCTATAATTTTGCCTAGAGTAGTCAAATCGGGGGTTACATTAAATAATTCCTGAGCGCCTCCTCTTGCCAAACGAAAGCCTGTCATTACTTCATCAAAAATCAATACAATGCCTTCTTTATCACACAACTGGCGTAAGCCTTCCAAAAAGCCTTGATTAGGTAAAACAGCTCCCATATTGCCTGCTACAGGTTCTATGATAATTGCTGCTACATTTCCTTGGTTAGCGCTTGTCAAAGTTTTTACTGCTTCCAGGTCGTTAAATGGGGCAGTTAATGTATCCAGAGCTACCCCTTTGGTTACTCCAGGGCTGTTGGGTTCGCCCATGGTAATAGCACCACTACCTGCGGCAATCAAAAATGAGTCGCCATGCCCATGATAACACCCTTCAAACTTAATAATTTTCTCACGGTTGGTATATCCTCTTGCCAAGCGTATGGCGCTCATACAAGCCTCAGTACCAGAGTTTACCATACGTACTTTTTCTACCGATGGCATCATGTCTACAATCAACTCGGCAATGGTTACCTCTTTGGCAGTAGGCGCACCAAACGATAATGAGCTTTTCACTGCTTCAGCCACTGCTTCCCCAATTGCTGGAAAGGCATGCCCCAATATCATTGGCCCCCAGGAATTGATCATGTCTATGTAACGATTACCATCTTGATCGTACATATAAGCACCCTTAGCTGACTTAATAAATAATGGGTTGCCTCCTACGGCTTTGAAAGCCCGCACTGGCGAGTTTACTCCACCAGGGATAGATTTTTGTGCCTGGTTAAATAATTCTTGACTCTTGGCTGTATTCATATAAGTATGTTAAAATTCTTCTGAACAATTAAGTACCCGAAATAGAGAATTATTATTAAATAAGGCAAGCAAGACTCCATGAAATGGGTCTTGAAAGAAGAACGAATGAAGAGGTAAAAAAAGAAAAGTTGATTTCTGACAAGTAATGCACTTTTTTTCGTTAAAAATGATTATCTTAAGATTTATGAACAGCGCAAATGCTCAACAAATAGCCAAAATTGAACAATTGCTGCAAACCGGACAAAACCAAAACATTGAACTGGCTTTTGTCATAGCTAAGGGGTTTGGAGTAGGCATTGCCCAATTAATGAAGCAGTCGTTGCTGGCACACCCGTATTTCTGCCTACAGTATTTTCCTGGCTTATACCAACAGTCTAAGATGTTGTATTTTAGCAATGCTCAAATGAGCAACTTACCCGAAAATATTGGGCTACTATCACACACTGAGGTATTAAAACTGGTAGGAAACCTACTCAGCACCTTGCCTGAGAGTATTGGCAACCTGCCGAATTTACACGAACTCCATCTTACTCATAACCACCTTACTCAATTGCCTGATAGTTTGGGGCAACTTCCTCAACTCCGCAAGCTTTACCTGGGTTATAATCAACTAACCCAACTACCCAACAGCTTATATCAAGCGTCTCAATTACACAGCTTATACTTACACTATAACCATCTACAGGCACTACCTGATACTTTCGGCAAGTTTAGCCAACTAGAAGAGTGTTATTTAAATGCCAACAAACTCACCGTATTGCCTGATAATATTGGTACTCTTAAACATTTGAAAACGCTCACTTTACACAACAACCAGTTAACTATTTTGCCTGAGAGCATAGGAGAGCTTGCCCAATTACAAATGCTTGATTTATCGTCTAATTATCTCACAAGCTTACCTGGTGGCATCAGACAGCTTCAATCTTTACAAACGCTCAATCTTAGGTTTAACCAATTTACTAGTTTGCCTCCTGAGATAGGGCATTTGTATTACCTGCAAAAGCTCATTCTAAAAGATAACCCTTTGACCCAGTTTGAGCGAGAAAAAATAAGGGAATTACTTCCTCATACCCGTATTGTGTTTTAAACACGGCACAAAAAAACCTCTGATAAACTCAGAGGCTTAAGTAGATTAGGTTCTTATAATAACTTATTTTAGTTTCCACCTAAGGTATTGACTTGCTTGAGTACTCCCTTTTCAAATTTAACTATAGGTACAAATTGATTGTCGTTGCCTCCCCTAAAATCAAACACAGTAATTAACCGCCCTTCTTTAGGTGCCTTATTTTGCAAAATATTATTTAATGAATTTTTTACTCCATAGGTTTGCAACAAGCCACCAAAGTAATGAGTAAGGTCATACCCTACACAAGCATAATTGTTGGGAGCTACTTTTGTAGATTTCTTATACTCTTGATAAAACTTAGAAGCATTCACAACAGCCTTGGGTACAAACTCAGTATTTATGATATGAACATTGTGGCGTTCATACTGTACAGAATCCATTTTCTGAAACTTTAACCAAGAATCAAGGGCAATCACTGGGGCTTTTATTTTTAGCTCTTCCATAGCGTTCAGCATTTTAGAAGCTACCAATTGACTACTACTACTTACAAATATATGCCCCACCTCGGTTGGTTTTACCTTTTGCAACATTTCTTTGAGTTGTGTGATGTTGGTAGTACCCAGTTGCTCAAACTGAACTACTTCTCCACCGTTATCTTCTATTGCTTTTTTATGGTTTTCTGCCATCTTTTTATTTTGGGTAGATCGTCCATAAAAAATCATTGCTTTCTTACTGCCCAGCTCTTTCATAGCAAACTCTCCTGATTTTTTACCTTGCGTTTCTATCGAGGGTTCATACATCAGGGTAAAATCGTTTTTTGCCAATATCGATTTATTAGAAATCGGGTTAATAATGTTGATTCGATGCTTTGCGGCAAATTCAGCTACCTTGACAAACTGATCATCAAACAAAGGCCCTACGATTAAATCTACATTCGTGAAGTTTGCCTCGCTTAAAATAAGGTTTAAAGTATCTTCTCCTTTACGCAACACATCAAATGCAATCAAATTGAGTTTTACTCCAGTCGTGTCCAGTTCTTTTTTTGCCAGGCGCATTCCTTGATACAAACTTGCCGATATACGGCTCAAAAGATTACGTTGACGCGATTTGAGTATTTCGAGGTTAAAAGGGAGAATGACAGCGATGTTGTACTCTTTTTTAATGTAACGTTTGCCCTTGATTTTTTGTGATTTTGGGCGCTCTAGTTTCATACTTTCAATCAAAGCTTCCATCATCTCCAGGTCTTCTAGGTTTTCAGAAGTGGCTGCAATTTTATTTACCAATACTTGTGCTACTACCTTATCACTGGCATTTTCTTTCTGCACTTTCTTCAAGGTAGGCAAGTCAAGCAATACCAGATAAAACCCCTTCATATTGACAATATCTTGCTGCATTTTCTCAGCTTGAATTCGATTTAGGTATTTTAAGGCATTGGTATAGTCTTTTTCTCTGAAATAAATATCACCAAATGCATAATACACTTCCTCTTTATTTACCCAATCAGGAAAACGTTCAATCAAACGGGTAAAGGTTTGTTTTGCTTCTTCTAACTGATTGTTTTTCAAAGCGGCTAATCCATAATAGTAATAGGCAAACTCTTCATATACATTTTTTTTCAAAGGAACCATCAAGGTTTTAAATCGAACCATTGCCTCTGTAAACTTCTCATCAATCAATAGTTTTTTGCCCTCCTGGTAGGTTTTATACATTTGTTTTTTGCTTTGAGCAAATACAGTGTTTGGCAAAAACAGTCCAATTAAAATAAGTATTTTTAAATATTTCATCCTTTTTATAAAGTTGTGGCAAGAACAAACTCACCATTCATAATGTTTCGTTTAGGTACTATGTATTTACTTATAATTGTAAGGGTTGTAAAATTAGGAAAAAGTGTCATAAAGCCTGCTTACCTGTCCTCTCTTTTTGGTTAGTGGAAGCAGTTAATCATTGGTTAACATTTTCTTCCACAAATTTTAGAACCACTTGCTAATCGTCAAAAATATTTATGATCAAAGTATTATTACTCTTACATATACTTGTAGAACTAAGCGCAGGTTTGTTATTTATATTGGCGCCTCAAGCAGTTCCTGGGCTTCCAGAAATAAAAGGAGTAGGACTAAACCATCTTGCTTCGTATGGTTATGCAGCCTTGGCTTTAGCCGCTTTAGGTGGTTCTACTCTATTCTATTACTATCGGGAAGGGGCTTTAAGTAATGGGTTGTTTACCCTTGCTATTTTTCATAGTTGTATCTCTATAGCCCAAATAAACACTCCACTTATTCCTTCCATGTACATTGAGCCTATGCTTGTTCATGGGTTGTTTGCGGTATTGTTTTGGAGGTACTACTGGCGTGAACGATGACCCATAACTAATTCCAATCCATTTGTTTACGTGCAGCCCAATAGTCCTCTGGGGTTTGCACCAAAGGATTCAATACTTCACTGGCTTCTTCATCCCATACCACATCCAATGCTGTCAGGTTTGACTTAAGATGCTCAGGGTTAGCAGCACCACTCAATACCACATTTACAAAAGGTTGTTTAAGTACATAGGCCAATGCCAACGCATCTACAGTAGTCTTTAATCGATCTGCTTGTGTCTTTAACAACTGCCACTCAGGCTTTAGGTGTACATCTGTATTTCTAAAGGTAAGCCTACCGTTTGCCAAAGCCTCTTTGACTACCACTCCTAAACCTTCGTTGTGTGCCATAGTTAATGCTGGGGCTACCGACTTCTCCAGCAAGTTAAAAGTAGCCTGAACCACATCAAACAAACGTACGCCTTCTATTTCAATGGCAAGGGCTTTTTCCAGGGTAGTTGCCTGGTCTACCCCACTCAAAGATAAACCAATTTTTACTCCACGAGCTTTGAGTTGCGCCAAACGTCGCAAAACTTGAGTATTCTCTAAAACTTTAGTCTCTAATGTTGCTGAATGAATTTGGTATAAATCAGGGTTCTTTCCCAGACTTTGGCGGGTTTCCAACACTTGTTTTTGTAACACTACCAGCGAGTGATCCTTTACCTCGTGTACTTTTGCATTCACCTGCCAATTGGCAGTATAAGTATACCCCCACTTAGAAGCTACAAAAGGAAGTTCTACCAGCTGTGTCTTTGACTCTAACCAAGCTCCCAAAAATGTTTCTGCCTTGCCATAAGATCGTGCTACGTCAAAATAACGAATGCCCAAGTTCCAGGCTAAATCCAACATTTGGCAAGTATGCCACTGCATAGCACCTGTATTGTAATTACTTTTTAAATCTTCGGCATGCCCCAGGTTAATATAGCCTGGTCTGCCTAAAGCTGCTAGTCCTAAACCAATTTTTGACACTCTGGGACCTATTTTACCCAAAGTAGAGTATTTCATCATCATATTTATTTTAGTTTTAAAACAGATAAATGATTTGCTTCTTCCTTGTTTGTATGCTGGTATTTTACATAATAAAACACAAAAAGAAAAACCATCAAATTCATTTTAGCAAATGAACCTGATGGTTTTTATATATAAAATATGCCTACCTATGTTTAAGCAGGCATTTCATTCGGCTTATATAAAGCAATGTGTTCTTTCTCTCCTGATCGTCGATACCCTCTATACATTCCTACAGTATTGAACGCAATAGATATATTACCTGTAGTATCTATTGCTATCAACCCTCCTTCTCCCTGAAGGTGTGTTTGTTTCATTTTTTCGTGAATCAAATAGTTACTGGCCTCTTCCAGCGACAAACCTTTGTACTCTATCAAACAAGATATGTCATAGGCAGATACAGCCCTTAAGAATGGCTCTCCGTGTCCGGTACAAGATACTGCACAAGTGGCATTATTGGCATAGGTACCCGCCCCAATAATAGAGCTGTCACCAATGCGTCCATATTTTTTATTGGTCATTCCTCCAGTAGAAGTTGCCGCAGCTACGTTTCCATTTTTATCAAGCGCTACTGCACCTACAGTCCCAAATTTTTTTGCATTATCTTTTGAGTGATCTAAACGATAGGTATTAGAAGCTTTTATTTTGCGCCACTCATCATACCTAAACTGATCAAAGAAGTATTCATCAGGTTCGAAAGCCACATGGTATAATCGCCCAAACTCCTCGGCACCTTTCCCATGTAAGTATACATGCCCTGACTTTTCCATAATTTTACGAGCCAACACTACCGGGTTGCGTACATTCTTTACTCCACAGGCAGCTCCTGCGTTTAGGTCTGCCCCATTCATAATAGCTGCTTCTAGCTCGTGTGTTCCATCATTTGTAAATACAGCACCTTTGCCTGCATTAAAAAAAGGGGAGTTTTCGAGTACCATTACAACATGGCTTACCACATTGACTGCCGCTTCGCCATCTCCCAGCAGGTAATATCCAGCTTCTACTGCTTCGTATAAAGTATCGCGGATTCCTTTCTCGATCTCGGCTGTATATAAATCAGGAGTAATTGTTCCTGCACCTCCATGTACAACAATGGCGAAATTCGACATGCTTACTATAAGTTTTAAGCTACTATGCTTAGGTAATAGTATCTATTAATTTAAATTCTTTGTGATTCTCTTGTATGCATATTCTATGCCCTAAATATCTGGCTCTAATATAATCCACCAAAAAAGCCAGTTACAAAAGCACTTATACATTTTATTGTATTTATTTTATGCATTCGTTCAAAGATATGTTATTCCACTATAATTCTATAATTTTGTGAAGCTAATTTGCATAAAAACGCTTTTTTTAACTCAAAAAAAACTTCTTATTTAAAACTTTCAGTTTTGAGTCATTTTATGTGGCATTGCCTATATTTACCCTATAGGTATTGTCTAATTCAGAGTAAAAATATTGCCTGCCTACCCACTTTTTTTTTTACAAGTAGAATGTTTAAAGGTAAGTCTTTATCACAAGTATAAAGCTGTGTAGAAACAGAGAAAGGTTGACTGGTTTTTGCCATTACAGTTGCTGTAGATCTATACTCACTAATTCAGCCCCATACCACAATTAACCAAGCGAGTTTTAAACTGAAGCTATTATGCAAAGGACATTCAATGATGACTAAAACCCTTGAAGGGGGGAATTCAAGAGCTTTAGAGCTTGTTTAAAATTAATAATCTAAGCTAAAAAAGTAATTTTTAACTCTGAAAACAAAATTTAAACAAGCTCTTAATCAACATTATGAATGAATACTCATAGGAATTTATTATTGCGATAGGCAGTTTGTAAAATCAACGCAAAATACAATTTAAGCAGTGCCTGATTTCATTTTTTCAGCATTATCTGCCAAACGCAAGCTCTCGATAAAATCAGCAATTTCACCATCCATCACATTGGGCAAGTTATGTACAGTATACTTGATACGGTGATCTGTAACCCTTCCTTGTGGGTAATTATAAGTACGAATTTTATCTGACCTATCACCGCTTCCTACCATTGACTTACGCTGTGCCCCTAACTCTTCTTGTTGTTTCGACAACTCAATTTCATACAATTTAGAGCGCAGCACTTTCATCGCTTTAGCTTTATTCTTAATCTGTGACTTTTCATCTTGGCAAGACACCACAATACCCGTAGGAATATGAGTAAGGCGAACCGCTGAATAAGTGGTGTTGACAGACTGTCCACCAGGTCCTGACGAACAGAAATAGTCGCTTCTTACATCACTTGGATCAATGTTTACCTCTACGTCTTCCATTTCGGGTAACACCGCTACGCTGGCTGCTGATGTATGTACTCGTCCTTGGGTTTCGGTAGCAGGCACACGTTGTACCCGGTGTACTCCAGACTCATACTTCATCATTCCGTATACGTCCTCACCTGAAATAGAACACACTACTTCCTTGAAACCGCCCGAACTACCATCAGTAAAGTCCATTAATTCAAACTTCCACTTTCGTTTTTCAGCAAATCGTTGATACATTCTTAGCAAATCACCCGCAAAAATAGCTGCTTCATCACCTCCGGCTCCACCACGAATTTCAAGAATCACATTTTTACTATCATTTGGATCTTTGGGAATCAATAGCGTTTTTAGTTCTTCCTCTACTTGTTCTTTTTGAGGATGTAACTCTTCCAGCTCCATTTTTGCCATTTCCTTCATTTCAGGATCTTTTTCAGTTGACAAAATTTCTTTGGAAGTATCTATATTCTCTAGTACAATCTTATATTCATTATACTTTTCAACAACTTTTTCTAAGTCCTTATATTCTTTAGTCAGCTTGGTATACAAGTTCATGTCTTGTATAGTTTCAGGCTTTACGATCAACTGACCTACTTCATCAAACCTTTCTTTGATTGCTTCTAACTTGTCAATCATAATATATTTTTATGTATGAAAACTACTCGAAATTCAAAAAAACAACGCAAATATAAAAACAAGTACTCACACCTGTGCATGAACAGATGAGAACATTATTATAGATTTTGTTATTTATTTTGAAAATAAAATTAAAACTTGTTTTTAGCTTATAAATCGCTAAAAAGAGCTACTTACCAACATAATCACAAAATATTAAGTAATTATTGCTGTTAAATCTTGCAGCTTTTTGTACATTTCAGGAGGGAAAAAGGGTCATAACTAAAACAGAGCAAATTTCATAATATTCATGAGAATTGTTTTTGTAAGATATTTGGTACAAGTGTAACTTCCACCATACGAAAACCAATGGGTAAAGTTGCGTGTTTGATGGTATTTCAATACTTTTGCACAGATAGTTGTATTTTTTTCAGCAAAAATACAACTATACCTTAACTATGCGAATAAGTTTTAAACAAATTTTCGGACTAAATACATAGTATTCCCAATGAAAAGTGTAAAAATAAGTGCACTTGTTGTTCTTCTGTCAATGCTCTTCTCTAGTCTTGCTTTCAATGCATCGGCACAAATCAGAGATTATAGATTTCATACAGTGTTTATCTATAATTTTACCAAGCTCATCAAATGGCCTACAAACTATCAATCAGGAGATTTTGTAATTGGTGTATTAGGCAACTCACCTATCATCCGTGAATTACAAAAGATGGCTGCACGAAAGACAGCCGGAATGAAAAGACAAAGGATTGTTATTAAGAGGTTTGGCAGCTTGTCTCAAATCAACAACTGTCACATACTGTTTATCCCAAATTCAAAAAGTTCTTATTTACCTACTATCAATCAAAGTTTTCCTCGTTCTCCCATGCTGGTAGTTACCGAAAAACGTGGAATGGCTCAATCGGGAAGTGGTATCAATTTTGTTCTTAGGAACGGTAGATGGCGATTTGAGCTTAACCAAAACGCTACGGCAAACCGTGGCTTGATTGTCTCACGAAACTTGAAAAGATTTGCCATTCCAGTAATGGGTAAATAGCAAACATAATCATACAAAATGTAGTTATTTATCTGTTTAGTTAAACGATATAAAAGAAAAGCCTTAAAAAGGCTTTTTTTTGTTTATATTTGTATATACTCTCAATGTCAGTCAATTACAGATTTTATAGCTACCTTTTGTCATGACAGATATCACACAAAAACCTACAAAAAAAAGACGAAATAAAGGGTTTACCCTATCTATTAGCCAACGTATACTCGCTGGTTTTGCCATTCTTATATTCTTTTTTATGTCTAATGCTACTTTTAGTTTGATTACACTAAGAGATAGTGCCGCCATTACCAAAAACTCTTACAATGTGGTGAACCCTTCTCTCGAAGAAATAAGAAACTTTAAGCTATTGGTGACCCAATCACGCATGTATACCATTAGTTGGATTTCTTCGCGTACCAGTGATGATGATAAAGACTCATTAAAAAAGATTCACAATGATTACCCTGAGTTTAAAGATAAGTTGGTACAGCTGCAAAGTAAGTGGGAAAATAAGCAATTGGCAAAGACACTTGATCAGGTTTTCACCAACTTTGAGAGGCTCCAGAAGATACAGAAGGAAGAAATCATGAACAAAATCGTGGAGTTTGACGACTACGAGGATTTAATCACTACATCAGTAGCCTCTGAAATTGTTGATAGCCAAATTTTTCCTTTATATAAAAAGATCATTGCTCAACTTGATCAAATAGCACTTCAGAAAAAGAAGGAAACAGAGAATTCACAAAAAGATTTGATCGACTCTATTAAAAATCAGCAACTACTTACTATTATTCTGGCAGTGTTATCTGTAATGGTTGGGTTGGGAGCATATTTTATTACTCGACGTAATATAGTAGATCCGATCAAGTACATCAATAGTGTATTTGTAAAACTTGGTACTGGAGAGCTTCCCTCTGAACAAGGCTATCCATTTAAAAAAGATGAAATTGGAGAAATGGCAGACTCTGCCGGAAAGCTGGTAAACGGATTACGAGAAACGTCCCGATTTGCCGAAAGTATTGGTAAAGGTAATTATCAAGCATCATTTACTCCTTTGAGTGACAAAGATGTATTAGGAAACGCACTACTGGAGATGCGTGACAACTTGGCAAAAGTGGCTGAAGAGGATCGTCGCCGTAACTGGTCTACAACAGGACTCGCAAGGTTTGGTGAACTGGTAGGTAAAAAAGCTACTGATCTTAAAAACCTATCTGACTTGATTATATCAAATCTGGTAAAGTATGTAGAAGCCAATCAAGGAGGATTGTTTATCGTGGAAGACTTAGATAATAAATCAGACGAAATGTATATGTCGCTTGTATCTTGTTATGCCTGGGATTCTAAAAAATACCTTGAAAAACGCGTTTATCGAGGAGATGGGCTCACTGGACAAGCCTGGCAAGAAGGAGAAACGATTCACCTTACCGAAATACCAAATGATTATGTAAGTATTACTTCAGGACTAGGGGAAGCTAACCCCAGAAGTTTATTAATTGTACCTTTAAAACTGAATGAAGAAGTTTTTGGGGTGGTAGAGTTGGCATCGTTTAATGTGTTTGAGGAGTATGAAGTAAAATTTGTAGAGAATATTGCAGAAAGCATTGCCTCAGCAATTGCCTCTGTAAAAACTACCGAACGTACCAACCGTTTGTTAGATGAATCTACCATGATGACAGAGCAAATGAGAAGTCAGGAAGAGGAGATGCGCCAGAATATGGAAGAGCTACAGGCTACCCAAGAAAGTACAGAAAAGTCACAGTATGAATCTAAAGAGGTCAATGAGTTGTTAGAACTGACAAATTTGGTTATCAAAACTGACACAAGGTTTTTTATCACTTCTGCCAACGAACTTACTGAGGCTAAACTACAATATGAAACTGCTGAACTCAAGGGCATGGCCATTGAACATGTATTTGAGTCTTATGACAAGGTAGAATACGCTAAATCACGCCTTACAAAAGGACATAAATACAGTGAGTTTTTATACCTCAATACCAAGTCATCTGACAGAATTATGGTAAAGGTAAACGCCGCTGCCATCAGAAACGAAAAAGGAAAAATTCAACATTATCTATTTTTACTGAATGACATTTCAGGAATAAACGCCGAAATTGCATGACAATAAAAAATCATTTTCTTAACATATTTAAGCATGCTTTGCATGCTATTTTTTTGTTTAGTGTTTTTGCTACATTGAATGCCTGCCAAAAAAAAACGCTCAAAGATTATGGGCACGATATGGAAGCGATCAATAGTGCAATAAAAAATCGTAAAATTCAACGTATATCAGAACCAGAGTTCAAGGAATGGGTAGGTAAAAAAGGAGGTGAAGTAAGCCGTTTAGCACAAAAATACCTAAACCGGGCAACCACCAAGGGGATAGAAGAAAAAACGATTGCCTCATCTAAAGAGTTTAGCCATCTTTTGCCAATTAATCACATAGACTCGTTGGCAAAAAAATACCAGGTAAACATAGAAGCCATCAATTTTGAGCGCAAATCGCTGGATGATTTATACCCCATAGAAGCTCAACTCCTTACTAAATTTAAAAATGAGGAAATCGCTTTAAAACCAGGGATTCAATACGCAGAAAAACGTCGAAAATTTTTGTTTATAGCTCCTATTTATCTTAACGGTTCGGTAGGTATGTGGAGCATCCACTTTGACAGAAATACTGTAATCAAACAAATCACTAAAGAACGACAAGATAAAAAGAAAAGAAGGCGTAGAAAGTAACTTATTATAGTAATAAAAATGCCCTTGTGACAGTATTTAGTAACAAGGGCATTTTTGTATGACATACGAAAATAAAAGTTTACATCTTATAAAACATCCACTTTCCTATTTCTTTGAAACTCACCTTTTTACCATACATCAATACACCTATTCGGTAGATGCGCCCAGCAAGCCAGGTAATAGCTACAAATCCAATGATTAACAATGCCATAGAAAGCGCAATCTCCCAAGCAGCTACTCCATAAGGAATCCGTAACATCATAGCCACAGGTGAAGTAAAGGGAATCATTGACATCCAAAATGCCAAGGGACCATTAGGGTCTTTGATAATGGCCGATGCTGCTACAATAGAAAATATCAGTGGAAGAGATATGGGCATTACAAACTGCTGTGTATCAGTTTCGGTATCAGCTGCCGAGCCTACTGCTGCAAACATAGCACTATAGAGCAAATAGCCACCAATAAAGTAAAATAAAAACGAAAGGATTACACTAGTCAACGGAATTGTTTGAAGCGCATCCATCATTTCACTACCTTTAGATGTTTGCTCAACTATTTTGGTTTTGGTGGCAGGATCGGCATTTTTCATCATTCTTTCAGTAGTTTGCTGGGTTACCTTATCTTTATCCATCACCTGAAATACCACCGTAGTAATGGCAATGGTAAGGCTAATCCAAAGCACAAACTGGGTGAGACCAATGAGGGCTACACCTATAATTTTTCCCATCATCATTTGAAAAGGCTTTACCGAAGAAATCATTACTTCTATAATTCGGCTCACTTTTTCTTCTATTACTCCTCGCATAATTTGTACACCATATAAGAATATGGCAAAGTAAATCAGAAATGCTGCCACATACCCTAAAATAAAAGCAGCAGTAGCACTACTCTCCTGTCCTTTGAGGTTTTGGGTTTCGATAGATACGTCGGTTTTGATGCCACTCAATACTTTTTGATCTATTCCCGAATTGAGTAACTTTATATTCTCAGTCGCTTGTCGAACCGCTTTCTCTACGCTTCTTTGAATATCTATGCTCACGCTCTTTTCAGAAAACAGTTTAATACCTGATAAGTCGTTAATCGTTGTTTTAGGAATATACAACAACGCAGTATAGGTAGATTTGGGAAGCTTCTTCTTTGCTTCAGTCAATGCATCCTTTATATACACAAACTTGAGGTCACTCTTTTTCTCCAATTTATTTTCAAAAATACCACTTTCATCCAACACCCCTATTACTTTGCCCTTATTTACATTTTTGTCAAGCAGAACAGGTCCGATCAAAAGTCCCGCAAATAACAAAGGGGCAAGTAGGGTCATAATCAAAAATGATTTTTTTCTTATCCTTACCAAGTATTCTCGTTGTATAATTAATAATATCTTGTTCACGGTTGTTAATTTTAAATAAAGATGAATATTTTTAAGACTGGTTATTCACCACTTACTAATTTGATAAATATATCGTTGATACTTGGAATACGCTCTTGAAAAGCCTGGACACTTACCTGTGTGATAAGTTGCGCTAGTAAATCGTTGGGAGAGACCGTGTTAGAATCCAACTGAATTGCTGTTCTTTGTAGGTGTTCACCCAAGCTCGTTGTTTCTTTTATTTTAAAATGTTCACTCAAGCCTCCATTGAGTTGCCCTTCATAATCTACCAGGTAGGTATTGGTTTTATAAGTATCTTTTACCTCTTTGGTTTTACCTTCCAATACTTTTTGTGACTTGTTGATCAAAGCAATGTGGTCACAAAGCTCTTCTACTGACTCCATACGGTGAGTAGAAAATATAATGGTACTTCCTTGCTCCCTTAGTTTAAGTATTTCGTCTTTGATGAGGTTAGCGTTTACTGGGTCAAAGCCAGAAAAGGGTTCATCCAGAATAATTAATTTGGGTTGGTGTAAAACCGTAGCAACGAACTGTACTTTTTGTTGCATTCCCTTTGACAAGTCCATCACGTTTTTCTTCCACCAGGGTTTCATTTCAAATTTTTCAAACCATAACTTAATCCTACTCAGTGCTTCTTTACGGGGTAAACCTTTGAGTTGTGCCAGGTATAAGAGTTGTTCGCCTACTTTCATTTTTTTGTACAAACCACGTTCTTCCGGTAAATACCCCATATTTCGTACGTGTTGGGGCTCTAAAACTTGCCCGTCGAAAGTAACTGTTCCCTGGTCTTTGCTTATGATTTGAGTAATAATTCGAATCAAGCTTGTTTTTCCAGCTCCATTAGGACCCAGCAAACCAAATATAGATTGGGCTGGAACACTGATCGAAACATCTTTTAGTGCCTGATGATCAGCATAGTTTTTATAGATATTTTTAACTTCTAATATATTGTTCAATTTTATTCACAGGTTTAGTTGTCAACAATCAGTGTCTGTTTAGACAATCATGGTATTAGTGGAGTCAAGTTTATATTTCTTACAAGTTTTGAAAAAAATATCAAGATAAAGCTTTTTCACCAAATAAAATTCAGACTTTACGGCATAAAGTTATCCACAAATTTGGCATATAGCCTCTAATAATAAAGTATTCAAAATCAATGTAATAGCTAAAAATGTGGATAACTTTTTTACATTACCTCGTTACTCTTGTTCACAAGGTGTGGATAAATTATGATGAGTTGTGGAAAAAATGTGGATAACCCTAGACAGTAATGTGGATAACTTCTCTAAAGTTGTGGATAAGTAATTTAATAAATACATTCTTACGGAACATTTTTTGCTATAGTTATCAACAATTATTTTGCTATGAATAATTAATTTCCAAACAAATCCCACTTTTTTTTCGCATTATCCACATATTGCCACGCTCACGAAATCTCTTTTTCTAGGCAAATCTTTAAAAGTTATCCACACCTTACTAACATCCAATAAAAACTTGAAAATCAGCAATTTAGAGAATGGCAACTGCTTAAACTACCCATAATGTTTCGCAAAAAAACAAGAAAATGTGGATAATATCTCAATTTATGTGGAAAAGATGTGGACAACCCTATAACAAATTGTGGAAAAAATGTGAATAACTCAACATGCATTGTGTATAACTTCATTTTCCTCTAAAGCAAGTTATCCACACCCTTTTTTTTAAGAGTGTGGATAACTTTTTATTTTATGTGGATAACCTCAAATAATCTTACATCTGTTTTGATAATTCAGCAGGCAAAGAGCATCATAAGGCGGATATGTGCCAACACGTGTATAATTTGTGGATAACTTCTAACTAATGTGGACAACTCTATTTTTTTGTGGATAACTCAAAAGACTTCACCGTTTCTATAAAACGCTTTACTTTCTCAGGGTTAGTGTCAGGGTAAACCCCATGTCCTAGATTTACAATGTGCTTATCACCAAATTTATGAAGCATTTCTTGGGTCTCCTTTATAATTACCTCATCATCGGCATATAACAAACAAGGATCCAGGTTGCCTTGTAATACTTTATCCATTCCTACCAAACGCCGCGATTCCTGAATGTCCATTGTCCAATCTAAGCCTACTGCAGCACAATCCAAATCTTTAAAATATTCACGGGCAAAGAAAGCACCTTTGGCAAACATAATCAAGGGCACTTCGGTAATAGCATCCGCAATTTGTTTGAGATAAGGCATTGCAAATGCTTGGTAAGTTGCGGGTGAAAGCAAACCAGCCCAAGAATCAAACAACTGGACTAAATTGACTCCAGCCTTGATTTGTGCTTTGAGATACAAGATAGTACTATCTGTAATTTTTTGCAATATGCTATGTGCCAACTCAGGAGCACGATAAAGCATTGCTTTGGCTTTAGAGAAAGTTTTAGAACCACTACCCTCTACCATATAAGCAAAGATTGTCCAGGGAGCTCCAGCAAAACCTATGAGAGGAACTCTGCCATCAAGATTTTTTTTGGTAATACGAATGGCTTCAAGTACATACCCTAAATCAGACTCAGGATCAGCTATTTTAATTTTTTTTGCATCAGCTTCACTTTGGATAGTATTAGGAAAAAAGGGGCCTTTTTTCTCTATCATTTCATAAGGCAATCCCATAGCTTCAGGAATTACCAATATATCTGAAAAGATAATGGCAGCATCTACACCCAAAATATCTACAGGTTGAATAGTTACTTCAGCAGCAAGTTCAGGGGTAGTAACCAACTCAATGAAACCAGATAACTTTGATCTGATAGCGCGGTATTCGGGCAAAATACGCCCTGCCTGACGCATGAGCCATACAGGTTTTCTTTCGGTAACTTCACCACGAAGGGTACGTAAGATAAGGTCATTTTTGAACTGTTGCATGCGGCAAAGTTAAACGATTTATTATGAAAATTAAAAGTCGAATCTCTAGTGAACCTAAAAAAACTCTATATTGACCCCAGTTTTTGTACTCTAACCCCTTTATCTACGATGAAACAACTGAGTTATATTTTAATCATTTGCCTACTTTGGGCTTGTGGAGAAACCTCCACACAATCGAATAATACTAGTGATACCTCCGCCACCACTACGGTCAATAAAAATGACAATGATACCCCACCAGCAAAAGCAGAAAACAACTTACTTGATCATGAAAAGTTTTTACTGAAATATCCTAAAAACTGGAAAAAGAGTAACAAGACCAACAAAGCAGGAGAATTAGCAAATTTAGTGATTGAAGCAACTTCTGCTCAAGATCGTTTTCGTGAAACGCTCGGTATATTTATTCGACGTGCTGATACCCAACCATTTACCCTTAAAAGTTTTGCCAATATTATAAAGGAGCAGCTCAAAAAAGAACAACCTACTGCCAAAATTGTGGAGGAAGAAATGAAGCCCACCTATTTTGAGGTGGAGTATGTAGGAGATTATAAAGATCAACAAATGAAATGGAGACAACGCGCTTGGGTCAATGGAAAAGAGGCTTTTGTAGCAATATATACGGCTGGTCACGATGATTTTAAAGCACACGAACCAGAAGTTAACCTCATGATGAACTCTTTTAAAATAAAATAATGCACATAGTATATAGTGACAACAAGAATATTTGCCAGGCAGAGGTCACTAACCTTTATCAACTCAACGAGTGGTCATCAGCAAGTAAGCCTCATGAGCTATTTCAAGCACTGCTCAACTCTCACAGTTTGGTCACTGCCCGGCACAAAGGTGTACTAGTAGGCATTGGCAATGCGCTTTCTGATGGGCATTTAGTCGTATATTACCCTCATTTGTTGGTGCACCCTGACTATCAAGGGCAACAAGTAGGTAAAAAAATCATGGAAATTATGCACCACAAATATGTACACCTGCATCAACAAATTTTGGTTTCTGATGGAGCTACGGTGGATTTTTATAAAAAATGTGGCTTTGAGCAAGCTGGCGACACCCAATCTATGTGGATTTATCAAGGGGGAGACCACTAACCTCTAACAAATACAAAACCCTCCTTAAGGCAGTATTACAACTATCCTAAGGAGGTTCACTTTTGTTTGATTCAACGTAATCGTACAAAATAGCGTTAAAACTCATACAACGATTATAGTAACCTATGTAAGCCTCCTACCAAACGATCAAACAGGACTATCTCACAGCACTGATATCCCTCATTTATTGTATCTACAATTATTGTTAAATCCTATAATTTTCAAATAATCTCTATAAGTCTCAAACAAAATCACTCTACATTTTTTTTGTAATATCAAAAGCATTCATTCAATGAAGCTTTGCCATTAATAAAAGTTTGAAGAGTAGTTTAGAATGAGTCAAAATAAAGCTTTTTTTTGTTTCGTAGTTTGTTCACGTATATTTTTGAACAATCTAAGATTGTCGCATATTATGTAACTAAAAATCAAGAAAATATAGATTTATTATGAGTTCAACGACACAAAAAATAGCCAAGGACAAAAAGGGCTGGTTCGTCGATATGATGACCAGTACCATTGGACGAAAAGTCCTGATGGCGCTTACTGGCATATTCCTGTGCTTGTTCCTTATTATACATTTGATAGGTAACCTTCAGTTGCTTAAAAATGATGGAGGAACCGCATTCAACGAGTATGCCCATTTTATGGGAAGTAACCCACTTATCCAAACAGTTTCTATACTTAACTTTACATTTATTATCCTGCACATTGTCTACAGTATCATTCTTACCAGAATGAACATGCAGGCACGTCCAAGAAAATATGCGTACAGTAAACCTGCTGCCAACAGCAATTGGAGATCAAGAAAAATGATGGCATTGGGTTCTATCATTTTAATCTTTTTGATTGTACACTTGGTGTATTTTTGGGGTAAAATGAAATTGACTCACTATGGGCTGGTAGAAGAAGGTGTTTTGGTTAAAAAGTTTGGTACTACTGATCAACTACACCTATACGACTTAGTGAACGCGGCTTTTTCTGATATTATCATGGTTGTATTGTATGTGGTATCAATGATTGCCCTGGCATTTCACCTCTCACACGGTTTTCAGAGTGCTTTTCAAACTTTTGGACTAAATCATGTAAAGTATACCCCCTTGATAAAAACAGTAGGTTATGCTTTTGCTATACTTATTCCACTAGGTTACGCCTTGATTCCAATCATTATGTTCGCAACAAAATAGTAAAATCACTTTTGAACATTAAAAAAACTTAAAAAATTATGCAGTTGGACTCTAAAGTTCCTGAAGGGCCATTGGCCGAAAAATGGAATAAACATAAATTTGATATAAAATTAGTAAACCCTGCCAACAAGCGTAAGTATGACGTGATTGTGGTAGGTACAGGTTTGGCAGGAGGTGCAGCAGCAGCTTCACTGGCTGAATTGGGTTACAATGTAAAAGCTTTTTGTTTTCAAGACAGCCCTCGTCGTGCCCACAGTATTGCCGCGCAGGGAGGTATCAATGCCGCCAAAAACTACCAAAACGATGGAGACAGTGTTTTCCGTTTATTTTATGACACTGTTAAAGGAGGGGACTATCGCTCGCGTGAAGCCAATGTACACCGCCTTGCCGAAGTAAGTGTAAATATTATAGACCAATGTGTGGCACAAGGAGTTCCTTTTGCCCGCGAATATGGAGGTTTGCTTGATAACCGCTCTTTTGGGGGGGCTCAAGTATCGCGTACTTTCTACGCCCGTGGTCAAACAGGGCAACAATTGCTGTTAGGAGCCTATAGTGCCTTGAGCCGTCAGGTAGATTCGGGTAAGGTAAAAATGTATACCCGTAGCGAGATGCTTGACTTGGTAATGGTAGATGGCAAGGCTCGCGGTATTGTAGTTCGTAACCTCATTAATGGAGAGATAGAATCACACTCGGCACACGCAGTATTGTTATGTACGGGTGGGTATGGCAACGTATTCTTCTTATCTACCAATGCAATGGGATCTAATGCAACTGCTGCATGGAGAGCCCACCGTAAAGGGGCTTTATTTGCCAACCCTTGCTATACCCAAATTCACCCTACTTGCATTCCTGTATCAGGTGGGCACCAATCTAAGCTTACGCTCATGTCAGAATCATTGCGTAACGATGGACGTGTATGGGTTCCAAGAACCAAAGAGCTTGCTGAGAAGGTACGCAGTGGTCAATTGAAAGCCAATGATATTAAGGAAGCCGATCGCGATTATTACCTAGAAACCAAATACCCTGCATTTGGTAACCTGGTACCTCGTGATGTAGCATCGCGTAATGCGAAAATGGCTTGTGACGATGGCAGAGGAGTAAACAAAGAAGGACAAGCAGTATTCTTAGACTTCCGCGATGCCATTAAACGTGATGGTAAGGACTTGATTTCAGCTAAGTATGGTAACTTGTTTCAAATGTACCATAAAATTACGGACGAAAACCCTTATGAAGTACCCATGAAAATTTATCCGGCGGTGCATTATACAATGGGTGGTTTGTGGGTAGACTACAACCTAATGACTACTGTACCTGGTTGTTATGCATTGGGCGAGGCTAACTTTTCTGACCACGGTGCCAACCGACTGGGAGCAAGCGCGCTTATGCAAGGGCTTGCTGATGGTTACTTCGTAATTCCTTACACTATTGGAGATTATCTGGCGCGTATGCCTTACGACAAAGTAGCTACTGACCACCCTGAGTTTAAAAAGGCAGAGCAAGAGGTAAAAGACCGCATTGCTAAATTTGTGGGCAAATCTGAGGGTACTAAAACTGTAGATGAGTTTCACAAAGAACTTGGCAAAATTATGTGGGAATACTGCGGTATGGCACGTAATACGGAAGGCTTGACCAAGGCAAAAAAAATGATCCAGGAACTAAGGGCTGATTTTCATAAAAATGTAAAGGTAAGTGGTGGCGACAAGGAGTTTAACCAAACTCTAGAAAAAGTGATGAGAGTGGCCGATTTTATGGAACTGGGCGAGCTAATGGTAGATGATGCCTTGAATCGTTCTGAATCTTGCGGGGGGCACTTCCGCGAAGAATCCCAAACAGACGAGGGTGAAGCCAAACGTAAAGATGATGAGTTTTCTTATGTAGCAGCTTGGGAGTATAAAGGTGAAAACCAACAAGCTGAATTGCATAAAGAAGCGCTTGAATTCGAAAATGTGAAATTGACCCAACGTAGCTATAAATAATAGCCAAGGCATCAATAAAGAGCTGACAGAGATGAAGGGAAGACACATGGGGTTGGCTCAAGTTCACTACTTACAAATATTAAAATTATACTGAAAATGAATCTTACATTACAGATCTGGAGGCAAAATAAGCCTGATATAAATAACAATGGTAACTACCAAAACGGTGAGGGTAAAATGACTGAATATAAGGTGGCTGATATTTCGCCTGATATGTCATTTTTGGAGATGCTGGACGAACTCAACGAGGATTTGTTGAAAAAAGGAGACGATCCGGTAGCTTTTGACCACGATTGTCGTGAAGGTATTTGTGGCATGTGTAGCTTGTATATCAATGGACAACCTCACGGACCAGAAAGTGGTACTACTGCTTGCCAGTTGCATATGCGTTCTTTTAAAGATGGCGACACAATTTATATAGAACCCTGGAGAGCCAAGGCTTTCCCTGTGGTAAAAGATTTGGTAGTAAACCGCTCTTCTTTTGACCGCATTATGCAAGCAGGTGGGTATGTATCGGTAAACACTGGGGTAACTGTAGATGCTAATGAAATTCCAGTAGCCAAAACCATTGCTGATGAAGCCTTTAACATGGCGGCTTGCATTGGTTGTGGAGCTTGTGTAGCAGCTTGTAAAAATGCCTCTGCTATGTTGTTTGTTTCTGCTAAAGTTTCTCAGCTTTCACTACTTCCACAAGGAAAGGCTGAACGCAAAAAGCGTGTAGAGCGTATGGTTGCTCAAATGGATGAAGAGGGTTTTGGTGCATGTACCAATACTGGTGCTTGCTCAGCAGAGTGTCCCAAAGATATTCCTTTATCCTCTATTGCACGCATGAACCGCGAATACTTTGAGGCTAAAATTACGTCAAACAACGTATAGTTAAGTATTACCATTCGAGAAATATAGCAGAGGGATGGTTTTCTCTCTGCTTTTTTTGTACATGACGGTTTTACCAAAAACAATGATCCTATGAATGCTCCTGAAATAGTACAACAGGTGCTTGCCAGCAATGAGAAAAATATTGGCGACCTGATTGGCAAAGAGTTAAACATTATACTATTTGCTGACTTTATTTACCGTAACCCCCACCTTCAAAACTCCATAGAAGTACTTTACCAAGAGGTATACAAAAAGACTGTCATTAACCTTACCCAAATGTTTGAAGATGTGCTAGACCAACAAAACCTTACGCAAAATAAAGCGGCTCAAAACCAAGTAAAACAATATATACAGTGGTTTGTCAATGACTTGGTAAATGAATATAAGGCAGAAGTGAAGGATAAAGTTCGTTGGTTGGAACGTAATAATGCCAATAGAGGTGGGGAATAAATTATAATAAAGTTTGTCTGACAACAAGGGGGGATTGTTTAGCTACTGAGATCATCACTATTATTGTTTGGGAACTGTCACGGTTAACACAAACATATAATGATCTTTGTCGGTTTGCTCCATGTGGGCATCCAGTACATTGTTCGCGGTAAGTGCCACTTGTACCAAGCCAATGCCTGCACCCTTGCTACCTGAATGTGGAGGGGAATCACGTAGTTCACGCTTATAGGCACGCAATGCGTCACGATCAAGCGAATTAATTTTTTTACATTTAGCCACTAGCTTAGGCACCGACTCAGCAGGAATCATATTGCCAGTCATTACTTTATAGCAAGTGTCTAGCTCTATTACGGCCAATATGCCTACTTTATCTCCACCATCAAAGCCATCCATTTCACGGGAATAATACAACACATTTTGGGCGAGTTCCATAAAAATAGAAAACACCTTTTTACCTGCTTTACGCTCTTCTCTTAACTGCGTTCGGATATCATTGCTAAATTCAGTGAGCAAAAAATCGGTAACCGGTCCCTTGTAAGAGAGCAAAATGTTTTCTTGCTCGATTTGGCTATAAAACTCGTAAACGTTAAATTTTTCAGACATTTGTAACACTAACTGATTATCCGAAAGTTATTTTTAGTAAAAAAAGGCTTTAAACTGTAAGGTAATCATACTGACATTGCCCTCAGGCGGCTTTATTGTTAGTAATTACCAGACTATCTGCCCATAATGATTTCAAGTAGCATATTTTATGCAAAAGACTGAAATATTGATACTCATTTCTTTTAAATAATAAACCTTACCCTTTTTTCAATATAAAAGTTCTGCATATTTACAAAATTTGGAATAAGCAAATGAAAGGTAGTAAAAAACCTTAATCACCACAAAAAAACCATATTATTTTTGCAAAGACTTTCTCAAAAAAATAATATGGTCAGGCATAATAAACCACTTCGTTGAACTAAGCCCTCCCTACATAGGTCAAACTATTGAGTAAACTACCATAATTTTTGCTATAAAACACATTTATAGTGTGGGGCAACCAATGTTTGCTAATTGGATCATTCGATTTTTGGCACAAAAAAAGCCAAGTCATACCTATGTATAATTTGGCTTTCAGGTTGGTTCAAATATTTTTAGGAATGGTGAGAAATTAAATTACCATTCTTGAGGTAGAGGTTTTGTTTTGAGACGAGGCTATTTTTTGCGCCCATAGCAGCGCTACGGGCAATAAAAATAACGAAGTATCAAGGCGAAAAATCACCCCTCAGAGTGTAAATTTATTTTTGAACAATTCCTTAGTCAAACATAGGTCGGGTATTTTTAGTAATGGCGGAGATAATCAACGACATGAGCAAGCCTACAATTGCAGAACTTAACAAGGCTATTAACAATGATACACCAGGAGTAGAGAATTTTTGAGACATTTCCAATACTTGTTCTATCTGTGCCTCATTATAAGCTCCAGAATCTTCCAGTGTTCTTCGGGTGCTTTCCAACACCTTTTGATTAAAGTCAGGGTCAATGACAGTACGGTACAAAATACCAAAAGCACCGCTGATAGTTCCCGAAATTATGCTCACCAATACGCCTATGCCTAACCCTTCACCATAAGACATAAACCCTTCATTGTTACGTTTAAACTCATTATGAGCAAACACTATGGCTATTACAGCAATAAGCACTGAAGCTCCCATGAGAATATAACTACCTGAGCCTCCCATTGCCATGAATTGTAAAACTGACAAAACAATGCTTACTACGCCTAAATACAAACCATACTTAAGGCCAGCTGATTTGACAGTATAAGGCTCCATTTCTTCATAGTTATTGTCATATTGATCGCGGTCAGAATATTCTTCCATATATGTATGTGTGTTGTGTATGTTTTGAATTTGCAAAAATTATTATTACTTAGCTGATTCATTTATTTGAAGTATTAGTCAGCTTCATAAGGCAAAATATTACACATTTAGCAAAAAACCTCTGTTAAGGCTTATTTTTTTACAGTTTTCAGTTTTCCGGTTTTATCAAATAACATCGTGTTATCATCCGGTTTGCGGTCAATTAACTTGTTATAAGGGTCGATACCTCCGCTATGAGGTTTATCGTCTACTAATATTTTAATAGTCTGCTTTGTCTTAGTAATTTTATGCTTTTTCAGGTACAGTACCTTATTTGTTTTACTACGATGAACCTTGGATTTACTGGTGTTGCTGCCTTTATCTGACAACGTTTGTTTACGAGCAAATATACCTATATCGATATAATCATTGAGTGCTACTTCTTTTTCTACTCCATACCCATCTGATTGCACTTTTTTGGCTACTATTTCTAATGTCACCTCATATTTATCTCCTTTTTTCTCATAGCTCACACTGTTGACTTTATTTTCGTAAAGAGTTATTTTCTCAAACATGTCAGTGATTAAATATTGGAGCGAATCGGGGGTGGCTTCACGCAAAAAACTGACCCATTCTAATGCAGTGGTATAAGGGGCAGCTTTATAAGCCACTTGTTTGACATATTTTTGCAGGGCAGCATTCATTTGCTTTTCGCCAATGTAGTCTTGCAAAGCATACAATACTACTGAGCCTTTGTTATAATGAATGTATTGTTGCCCTTCGGTAAGCATGAGCGGCATTTCTTTTTGAATTTCGGCACTGCGTCCCTTCAGGTACTTGTTCATTTCCAAGCGCAAAAACTTTTTGATTTTGTCTTTACCCAATGCTTTTTCCATCGTCATCAATGCTGAGTACTGTGCCATGCTTTCTATCACTGTGTGTGCTCCTTGTACATAAGCTGGTACTACCTGATGCCCCCACCATTGATGCGCCACTTCGTGGGCAGTTACATACAACACTAGGTCAATGTCTTTTTTGTCGTCAACATCGGCAAGAAAACCAATACTTTCGGAGTAAGGAACAGTATTGGCAAAAGATTGGGCAAAACCCGCGTAACGCGGAAACTCTAAAATACGCATTTGACGGTATTGATAGGGAGAAAAATTGGCACTACAATAACTCAGGGATTTTTTCATGCCTTGCATCATTCGCTCAAGGTTATAGGTATGCGTAGGATGGTAATAAATTTCCAGGTTTACTTTTTTACCTTCTTTGCTTGTCCATACATCTTTCTTTACCGCATAATGAGCCGATAAAATGCTATAAAAATTCAGAATAGGCGTATCCATTTTATAATGAAAGTAACGCCGCCCGTTTTTTTTCCATTCTTTTTGTAAATACCCTGGTGCTATCGCGATTTGGTCAGGGGCAGTGCTCAGTTTTATCTCAAAACTTATCCAATCGGCATCGTTCGAAAGGGCATTGTTTTTTCGTGCTTCTAAATTGTTAATCCGGGGAAAACGCTGATGAGCTCCCAATCCGTGTTTTTTTCGTACATCGTCAGAGGTAAGTTCACCTAAGGGCTGATAGCCAATTTTTGGAAAGATTTGTTCATTTACGAAAGTACCATTATAAGTCAAGAAATTGTTGGTAGAACTGTTACTAAAGCCTTTGCAGGCATAGCTTATCTCAAAGTCTAATGTAATGGTTTGTTGGGGTTGAAGAGGTTTATTAAGCTTATAAATGGCATAGGCTAAAGTCTGATCGTTTTGTATTATGTTAAATGCTTTGCCAAACTTCATTTTTTGCACCACAGCATTATTGCTGGTATTGATATGGATATTTTGAATAGCGGTTTCTGTCTTGTTTTTTAATACATAACGTCCCTTTGCTTTTAATGCTCGCTTGTAAGGGTATAGGTCTACCTCAAGTTGTACATCTATTACTTTGGGTTGAGGTATTACTTCATACTTTTTGTATTTTTTCTCATAGTTGGCGCGTAGGGTATTTTCTTCTTCCTGAGTTACAAAATCGTTTAAGATATTGGTATTATAAAAGATGTAGCCTCCTATTGCCACAAAAGCCAGGGCAGCGACACCCAAAGTAAGTTTGGCTACTGGCGTAAAGTTATGCAGCGTTTTACGCCAACGCACCTGCCAATGACTATCGGTGCCCCGAAGCCATAAACCATTAGCAAACACCAATAATATAAGCCCAAAGGCAAGCCAATAAGTCTTAAAAGCAAGCCAACCTTGCAAGAAATGCCCATAGCCGTTTAAGTCTGAGTAGAGCATCATTGGGGCGCTTTTAAACAATAGAAGCTTGTGAGTAACCCCTAAATAGGGCAGTATGGTACTAAAGAAGAAGTACACCAACACTACCGCAAAAAAGCCAAAGTACTTGTTATTGACAATGATATGAATAGTAAAGGTAAGGATGGTTACCAGAAGCAAATCAAGCATTTGTACCCCATACAAATGCTTGATGTATAATAATGGTTCAAAGTGGTAATAGCCATTGCCTGCCTGTACCAGCATACCCATCAACATAATGACAGTAAGCAAAAACAACTCTATACCTATCATAGCAAAAAACTTTGCCGTAAACGGCAACCAATTGGGTATAGGTAAGGCATCATACATCAGGTTAACCTTTTGTTGGCGCTCTGCCCATACCATTTCTCCCGAATAAAAAACAATAATGGCAAGAATAAACATTCGAAAACTACCATTGAGAATGTCTAATATGCGGTAAGTCACAGGTAATACTGGCGTCTCGAATATTTTTCCAGAAGTGGTCACACCCAACACCATAAATAATAAACCTACGACTGTAATTACTAAAAATATTGGGTTGTATAGTACCTGAAAAAACTCTTTTTTGGTGAGCATTCGCAGTAAACCAAACTGAGATGTTTGACTAAAGTCTTGGTGTACTTTGGGTAAGCGTATTTTTTGAATCGTTAAAGTATCAGCCAATGTTTTGCTTACTTTACGAGGGGTTTGCTTTACTCGCCCTTTGCCCACAAAAGTGAACGAGAAGCGAACATAAGTAAGAAGTAATATAACCAAACCTACACCAACCCAAATCAACCGATTGATAACAATGAGCGAAGTAAGTGGAACGACCTGATTATTGCGTTCGGTGACTGTCCAAAGCTCGGTAGATTTGGCTATAGCAGTAAGTCCAGTAGGGTCAATCAAGCTACTCAATGTCTTGTTATCTATTTGACCAGATAAGTAACTAGCCGCAAAGATAAGTATCAACACCACAATGGCATTGAGGTAAATAAACAATTGATTACGGGTGAGTGATACTGTAGCAAAAAAGATGGCGCCGGTAAACACTGTAAAGGGCAAAGTAACCAAAAAATAGGGGTGCAAATAATACCACAGGTTAAAAACACCGTATTTTTCGGCATTGACCGCAGGCAACCATTGCGAAAGTATCAGCCCCAATGAAATGCTGAGCAACACCAAGGCACTGATCAATAATGAGCCAAAGAAACGACCTCCCAAATAGTGCCACTTGGATATTGGTTTGGTAAAAAATAAAGGAAAGGTTTTGTGTTCGAAATCACGGTAAACTGGCACTCCCATAAAAGCTGCCACGACAAAAATGCCTAGCTGTCCTACTGCCCCAGTAATGACCATAATATTGTAGGGCGAATTCGCTAAGTTTTTGCCGCCTCCAGTAATTGTAACTGCTACTTCGCTCCCAAAAGCACCGCCCATAATGGCACCATAAAGCAAACCTACCAAGGTAAAAATAACAAAGTAAAGATAAGTAGCCGGACGGTTGAATCTATATTTGAGTTCAAACTTGAATATTGCCTGAAACATATATTGATGAAAGTTTAGAGGGTTTTAGTCGTGGATTTGATTAGGGGTTTGGGCATTGGTTGTCTCTTCTTTGGCTTTGATCTGAGAGAAGTATACATCCTCTAAATCAGGTATAGAGGCTTCAAACGATTCATTAGGACACTCGTCGCCAAAGGCTTTGACAATGACTTTGCCATCAAATAAATGAGAGGATACAATATTGTATTGTTGTTGATGTTGAGGTAGCTCATCTTTGGCAATCATTTTTTTCCAAACTTTACCCTTGGCGGCTTCTACTACTTCGCGTGGGTTGCCTTTGAGCAACACTTCGCCTTTGTGAATGATCGCCATGTGGCGGCATAAGTTGGTTACATCTTCTACGATGTGGGTAGACAAGATAACCACCATATGTTCGCCTATTTCGCTGAGCAGGTTATGAAAACGGTTGCGCTCGGCAGGATCGAGCCCAGCGGTGGGCTCGTCTACAATAATCAGTTTGGGTTGCCCTAATAATGCCTGAGCAATACCAAAACGTTGTTTCATCCCTCCCGAATAGTTCCCTAATCTGATGTTGCGTTCACGGTAAAGATTGGTTTGTTCAAGCAAAGCTCTCACAATAGCTTTACGTTCTTTGGCATTTTTGATTCCTTTCAGTTGGGCAAAATGATCTAGCATCTGGTAAGCAGTCATTCGTGGGTATACCCCAAACTCTTGTGGTAAATACCCCAATACTTGCCTTACTTTGGGCTTCTCGTTGAGTACATCTATATCGCCCAGATGAATACTGCCTGCATCGGCATCTTGCAAGGTGGCAATGGTACGCATCAACGACGATTTTCCGGCGCCGTTGGGTCCTAGTAACCCAAACATGCCTGTAGGTATTTCGAGGCTTACCTCTTTGAGGGCTTGAGTACCATTAGGATAGGTTTTAGAGAGACCATCAATTACTAAATTCATGGGGGTTTTGGTTTTTAGAATAGTTGTAACCTTGTTTTAGCACATTAGTAGTAAGTGGTGGAGATTTATTACAATAGTCCACAGCATTTAGTTAAGTTAGTAAGTTGTTCTAAGCAGCAAGTGGTGGTAAGCTAACACTCAGTGTTTTGCCAAAACTATCATTTCAAAGCAATTTTATTTTAATGCTTATTTAGATAAATTGCTTATTGGGAGTAGCAAGCAGTATTTTGGTTACTCTACCCTACTATTTTTCGCCCTGATTTGTGTCTCCACAAATCAAACCACCCACAACCCTAAAAAACGACTTATTTTAGGGTTTCTATCGGTTGGTGAAGACACGCAACCGAGGCGGCGAGGACGGTACTTTTTAAAAACCGAAGCTACAGTTTTACTGTGCTGAGCTCAACGAAATTAAAAGCTGGGTAGAGTAGTATAGCGAGAGTGCTCTCTTTAGGTTTGAAGGCTTTAAATTTGGTACACATCAATTTAATTATGTAGTGGAAATACATCTTTTTTCCTTCTGTATAAAATCTAGTGATGACAATTTAAATGACCATTATGAGGCTAAATATGTACTCATTATCTACA
>NZ_CANLRP010000110.1 GCF_947493425.1 uncultured Microscilla sp.
GAAATTCAAGGGGTTTAATAAAGACAAGCAATGGCAAGGATATAATATAAAAGGAACTTAGTTCCTGGCGCACTAGGTAAGCGTTTCTACCAACTCTTTTTTATGCCTTCTGCTCAAAGGAATAACGTGAGGCCCCATTTTGATGGACTCTTTATCCATATCTACCTCATCTATTTTTTGCAGGTTTACCATATACGACTTATGCACTTTTATAAAACTATCGGTGGGTAGTTTTAGCGCCAACTCTTGCAGCGACATCCTTGTTTTGAACTGTTCGCCACCCTCCAGGGCAATGGTAGAGTATTTTCGGTCTACCTTTAGGTAACAAATATCTGGAATACAAATACGTCGCAATTGTCGTCCCACTTTCACAAAAAAACTTTCTTCGTCTTGCTCCCTGTTCTCTATTTCTTCAAAATGATTTTGCTGGGTGTATTTATAAAGCGCCAGTTCAACCGTGCGGAGCAGGGTACACTTGTCTACTGGCTTGGTTATATAGGCAAAAGGGTTCGTTTTTTTGGCTTGTTCAAATATATCGGGTTCTTGTCGGGAAGTAATAAAAATAAATGGAATAGGCGAAGCATACGCTCTTAGTTCTTGGGCAATATAAATACCGTCAACTTTGCCGTTGACCTCAATATTGAGCAATAGTAAGTCTGGGTGTGTGGCTTTGATCAGCCTTAGTGCTTGTGGTACATTATTGGCTATGCCCACTACTTGATGTCCTATGCTTTCAAGCAAAACTTCCAGCGCATCGGCATAAATAGGATCATCTTCTGTAATTAAAATTTTCATGAGGGATGGTTGTTATTTATATGTTGTCGTGTAAAGAATACTCACCTCTTGCTGTACATTTAAACTTGTTTTTTGGTCGAAAGATAGGACAAATGCCAAGCAGGTGTAGTGTATAACTGTATGCCATTTTATGGAGACAGTACCCTAAGGAATGGTACCAAAATAAATTTACATTCTTAATCTCATCTTTTGAGGCTATACTTTGTTAAAAAATAGCCGAATAGCGCTGCTATTGGCTGGCCATCCCGCAAGCTCGCTCAATATCTACTGGATATTGCCGTGCCGCGTCTAGCAACAAAATATTTTAGCGTTACTATAGAAATTTATTTTTACACCATTCCTAATAGGAATGCTTAAGTATTTATTGATGAGTCAGTGGTGTTACTTTGAGACAGTGTGATTTACAAAACCAGAGGTAATACCTATGGTTTTTGCCTATAGTACCCAAGTGTTCAAGTCTTGGTAAATTACTATAACTGTTGTGTCTTAGTATAAAAGCCTGACGTTTTATCAAAAAAACAACCTATTGGTCATTCCTAAGCTGATTTTGTTTAGTTGTATAGTAAAAGTACTTTTTAGAATTGCCCCTGCTATGTTTGTGGATATGTTTTACTCAAAATTACCCATTATTACCCATTAAAAAGATTGAATGTATGAAAAACAGACAAAATTTGATGAAATATTATTTTTCTCAAAAATCATTGTTTGTGCTGTTTCAGTCACTATTTATGTGCTTTATTAGGCAAAACCAGCCTTGTAAATGATCAATTATCAGTTGTTTTTGCCTGTGCTTAGTAATGTGAAAAATAAATAAAGTACAATTTTAAGCTCACCGCTGACCGAAACCTTTAAGTACTCTAGACAGTTCCCCGGAGCCTTTTAATAGCCAATGCATAAGTACTGTATCCTCTAATTATTCGATTGTTATTATAATAAGCAGACGCGTTACCTGGACTTATATAGCTGTATAGTCTGAGGCAATAACACAGGAGCAGATGAACCCTGAGAAGCCATATTGTCTAGGATGCGTATTGCCCAAACATAGTAATTTGAGCAATCATCTACCTTAGACCGAATATACCCAAAGCACAACCGAATATACCCAAAACACAACCGAATATACCCAAAAAGTAGCTCAAAGAGCCCTAAAGCGGGATAATAGACCCTAAAAGTGCCCTAAAAATAAGCAAGTAATATAGGTTAAGTTATGTTTTATATTAATAAAATCTGATATCTAACCACTTACGCCTTAAAAACGACCACTTAGCCCCTTTTTTTTTATGTTATAAAACAAGGCCGTAACTTTGTTGCCACTGCTAATTGTACAACCATAAGTATTGAAGTGAAAAATAGCTTACCACAAAGTGTCGCTTTCTAAGGTGATCGTTCTATATCGTCAAACCAATGGCACTTGGTAATCATTTGTTGACTTTAGTTGAACCATAGTAGACAAGCTCGACTTGGTTATTCTAACGAAATAATTATTGTATTATACAACTATTATTTCATAATACCTAAAAGACAGCCATCAGGTTATTTTTTACACTTCTGAATTATGGTACTGAAAAAATAAAATTGTGATAAATCCTTATGTTTAATCCCTACAAAACCAAAATCCTTAGGGGAGGTGTGGCCAAAGTCCTGAAAAGCGGGGCAGCTGCCAAAATAACCCTTACTATATTAACTACCACTCTGCTATTGTTTGCTGCAAATATAGCTTTACGCCCTATACCAGGCAATATTGGTAAAATTAACCCTGCCATAAGTTTTGCTACTGTTAACGAAGGAGAATCTACTACTTTTAGTGTAGCCGCAGTAGCCAATGCCACCAAATATACCTGGCATGTGCCTGCCGAACTCAATGGAGGGTTTGCCGGAGTGAAAGAAACCGACCAACCAGAGATCACCCTACAGGCAGCACCTGTGATCATCAATACTGAGGTTAAACTTAAAGTGCAAGCTAAAAGTGATTTTTGCACGAGCGACTTCTCAGATGACTACCCAATAACTATCAAGCCAGTGGGTGTTAAAATTACCCCTGCCGAGGCGGAGTTTTGTGAAGGTGACCTTGCCTCTAAGACCTTAAGCATTGTTCTGCAGGAAACCTCCAAAGAAGATTTTACTGGACAAGGTACGCTTACATTAGTATTGTCAGAACAAAATTTTACTTTGGGAGGCGACGATCTTAAAATTATGGCAAAGTTTCAAGATTCCCAGGGTAGTGAGTTTCAAGATCTTGAAGAGTCCCTGCAAGAAAAGTTTGAGGCAAGCATTACAAATGAAAGTCAATTACAACTAAAGTATGATTTTACTGATGCTACCTTCAAATCAAAGATAGATCAACTAAAAATTCAAGGACTAACAGTTACTCCCAAAGGTGGTGCTACAGCCTCCACGGTATTTTTACGTCCTCAAAGCGTAGACGAGTTGCCATGGGAAGGTATATATAAAAACACTGACTTTGGCAGGTTTACAATCCTAAGTAAGCCTACTACTGTCACCAACATAGAGGTTTTTGATATAGGCAATAAGCAGTTACGTTTGTTAGCAGTTGGTGCAAACAATGCTACCCAATATGAGTGGACATTGCCTGAGGGGGTAACACCGGTAAGTGGTAGCCACGTGACTACTTCTTCTGATGTTTTGGTGACTTATGACCCTGACAAAGTACCAGACCTCTCTAAAGCCCAAGTAAGCGTAACAGTCAAAACCGCTAGTTGTGAAGGAGAATTATCTGATTGGGTAGCCTTGTCAAATGTTTCAGATATTCAAGTAAACTTTCAACCCATTGACACCCCTTTGTGTGTAAGTGGTGCCCCTATAGTGGTACCCCAACACGTCGTATGTACTGAGATTAAGGCAAGTGCTTTTAATAAACAGAAGGTGGCAGTTGAATTAACCTCAGGCTTTAAGTTACTGGCAAAACCCAAGGTGTTTTTTGGTGAGAAGGGGAAAGAACTCAAAGAAATAAACGCAGTAGTATATACCACTGATCAGCGAGGCATCGAATTTAGTCTGACAGGCTTGGAAAAAGATGAGGAGCTCAACCAGTTAGAAATTCGTGGGGTAGTAGTGCAAGCGGTGGAAGCTACCAATACCAATTCAAAAACCCTCTTGCGGGCTTCAGGATTGGTTACAAATACCGTGTCACTGATAAGTTTTACACGCCATGACTCTCCTCTGGTGCCTGTTTTCAGAACGTTTCCTGAAGTTGTTTGTGGGGGTAAAAACGCAACACTTTCGGTAGAAAACCCACAGCCCAACCTGACTTATACCTGGAACCTGCCACCAGGTGCGACTATAACTTCACCTCCTAAGAATGCCCCCGAAGTGACTGTAAAAATAGGGGACAGTTTTAAGGGTGGCCTGGTAAGTGTTACTGCTAAATCTAAGGAAAATAGTTGCACCAGCACCAGCGTAAGTCAGACATTGTCAGCTCTACCCGTAGCGCCAGTTGGGGTAGTAATCATTGAGGGCAAAGATCAACTGTTTGTAGACGAAGAAAGTATCTACATTGCAAAAGATGGGAAAAAAGCGGTTAAATATCATTGGACAATCCCTGAAGGTTTAAAGCCAGCGTCTATGTCAGATGTTACTGTTACTCACATCAAGGATAATATATATTCAACCAATGAGCCTAAACTAAGTCTAAAAGCAACCAAGGTAGTAAGCGAGGTGGATGTAACAGTACGGGGAGTAAATGCCTGCGGCGATGAGGGTGACCTGGCTGCTAAAAAGATTACGAGTGTTCAATCTCAGGTGAGTTTTGTACCTGCAACTCTTGATCCTGTGTGTGCTGGCGCTAAAAACGTTGAAGTAGGCGACATTACCATAAAAGAAGTATTTGAAAAGGACTTTAAGGGAAAAGGATCATTGGTATTGACACCAAAAGGTGGAGGTGTTTCATTGGTTGAAGATGATAAAAACCTTGTAGTGAAAGTAGATGGTGTGCAAAAAACACTGCCAGAGTTTCAGGCAAAAATACAAGATGGGGCACTTATCATTGATTATAATTTTGATAATGATAACGCTTACAGCGGCATCAATACAATGATAGTCAAAGGGGTAAAAATAAATCTGGGAAATAATCTTATGAACCCTCCTCCACTGATTTTTACCACCAATTCTAATCAGTCTACCCTAAACATTGGAGACTCTTATGTATTTGCTCAAATCAATCAATGGGTTTCGTTTGATGCTGATAAGGCAGTGATTCAAGTGTATGAGGAGGGTAATGCTTCCACACCACTGAATGCCTTGTGTACCAATAATGATAATAAAACTTATACTTTAAAGGTAGCTGGTATTACTGGAGCCGATGAATATATTTGGAATATTCCCGCAGATGTATTTGACAATATTCCTGCCAATCCTCAAGGCGAGATGGTAACTGTTACACTTAAAGATAAACCTAATGTAGGGGCAGATAATACTATTGATATTACTGTTCAAGGTGGGAAGGTAGGTTCTGATTGCCAAAGCTCAATTGTGAGCCGAAAGGTGCACATATTTGCCGACTTTGATGCAAATACAGCAGTTGGTTTTACAAAGTCTGTCACAAGCATTTGTCAGAAAGAGAGTGAGATAAAATCGTTGAGCGTCAATAGCATAGAAGGAGCCACCCATTACCAATGGACACTGCACAAAGATTTGGAAGCCCTTACCCCCGACGAGGGAGGTGATGCCTCAGACCAAGTGGTGTTTACTTCAGGAACCACCCTTTTGGTGAAGGTAAAAAGTGAGGCTTCGCTTCTTGGTGAAGGAACACCCGCAAGTATATCAGTAAAAGGGGTGAAAATGGCCTCTAAAACTAGTTGTTTCATTACTACACCAACCAAAGGTGAAATGACTAATATTATGCTTTATAGCAAGCCTGGTAATCTTGATATTGAAGGGGTAACTGAGAGGGCAACGTTTGCAAAAAATGGTGCCGATCAACTACTGGAAGGTAAGCCAGCAGGAGGGTATTTCAAACTCACCAAGGGCATTATTACTAAAGAAGACAGTGATGGCAAGCTAAAAACATATTTTTCACCCTCAAACGCAGACGAAGGTACCAATACCATCACTTATGTATATGCCCAAGGAAATTGTGAGTTTAGTGTTGAGAGAAAGGTGGCCGTATCAGAGGAAACCAGTACGGGGTTGACTGCACAGTGTAAAACTACTACTGAGGAGCCTTTAGTACTACCTACCAAAACAGACGATGGTTGGTTATTGTATGCTGTGATTGAGGAGTTGGGCATTAATGAACAACCAGTGATTGTGAACGACGGTGCAAAAAACCTCGATGCTCCCACTCCTGTGTTGGTAACCTACAATGAAGCAAAAGCACTGAGTTGTGAGACACCAGCCATCAAAGATAACATCTCTAAAATTGAAAAACTTAACAGTTATGGAAATTATCATTACAAACTTAATCCGTCTAAAGTCATCAAACCTTCTATCACAATAAGAGCAGTGTATGTAAAGCTAGGCAAAACAGCGCTTATTTTTGACAGGTGTGAGGATGTTAAAATAGTTACCATGGAGGCAGTAGAAGTATTATCGCCCCCGACCAAACCAATAATAGCTCCTTCGTTTTCGGCAAAAATATGCAAAGAGAAGCAAGGGGTGTATCAAGTGAGTTCTCCTAACCCTGAGTATATTTATGAGTGGACAATAGAAGAGCACGGCAACTTGTCAGGGTCACCAGGGTATACCTTTGAAGGCGGTATATCGACGGGAACTTCGGTCAGCGTTAATTGGACATCACCAGGTACTAAGAAGTTGACAGTAATTGCCAAACGGGATAAATTGAAAGCTTGTGCATCAGAGGCATCACAGTTTATAGAAGTAGAGGTAAAAGAACCTTTTAAAGCAAGTATCAAAGGCTCTCCTATTGCCTTGGATAATCAAGCCATTAAATATACTGTTGAACTGGAAGATGCTGAAGGAAAGGTGATGAGTAACATAGAGGATCAATATAACTTTGAGTGGATCATTGAAGGTGGGACAGGAACAACAAATACCAGTGCCTCTAATGACATAACCTGGTCGTCCAACGGTAAAATATTAGTCAAAGTAACCGAGAAAGCTCCCGGTAATACCCCTGATTATATACCATTGATGTGTACCCAAATCGCCACTCTTAAAGTTTTAAAAACTAATTTAAACTCGATGAACGGATGTGCCATTCAGCCAAATATTTATCAGCTGCAGACCTCGCCTGATACCCCCGTAGACATGAGTTGGACAGTGGAGAATGGTACCATAAAAGGTGGAGACAACGAAGGCACTTCTATTACCACCAAGAGCAACGAAGGGATAGAAGTGACTTGGGAAAATATAGCCTCAGGAACAATAAAGACAAGCATAGGAAAGGGGGCTACTCTGTATAAGCGAACATTTACAGTAAGCATTGATACAAAACCCAATATGCTAGAGTTGAGTCAGTCTGAGTACAAGTATTGTGAAGACAACGACAAAGTCAGTCTCAAGCCAAAAGAAGCATTGCAATTGCCAATTAGAACACTCACTTTTTATGAAGTGATAGGCAATCGTCCTGATCTTGGCAACGATGTGGAAATCAAAAACCCAAACGCGTATGACCCTGAGACTGATGAGGAAACGGTATATTATGTATACACAACTCCTAGTGGATGTAAGTACACTTCAAAGACAGCTCAAGTGTCAAAAGCGAAGCCTACAACGGTTGTTTTCGAGGCGAGTGCCAAAGGTGTAGGCATTCACCAAACAGGTACCATAAAAGGTCAAGACATTACATTTTGTGGCCTGGATGACGATGCGGAGGGAGAGTTGGTTTTCGAGCTGACAAACTATAACTCCAACTCAGGAGGTACGTTTGTGATAACTAATGACAATACTGGTCAACAAGTAGGAGATGCTATTAAGGTTGCGAAAGGCAATACCAGTGCTGCCTTTGATTATAGTTTATTCAGTGCGGGTGGAGTTTTTACCATTACTTATGCTTCGGATGAGTTTTGTGCAAAACCTCAAAAAAACAAAATACGAGTACTTGCGCGTGTGCCCAACCTTGATATTCAATTAGAAAATGAGTCCAAAAGAAGCTTCTGTGTAAGTAATGTCACTCAATACAACTTCGGGGTAGAACAGCCTGCCAATGCTATAAAGCACACGGGGAGTTTCTATATTAGAAAAAAAGAAAGTGCCAGCCTTGGATATACTGTTTATGATCTTACCGAAAAGGGGTTTGTAGAGGTCATAGGTTTTGATCCGCAAAAACCTATACCCAACGGTTCAGGGGGAGGAGGTCTAAACGCAAATGCGGGGCAGTACGAAATCGTATATGTTTATCAATATAAGATTGGCAATAGTGATGAAAAATACCCCTGTAAGTATATCTCTGATGTACTCACCATTACCCTTGAGCGATTGCCTATATTGACAATCGAAGGCTTAAAAGAAACCTATTGCCGCAACGAAGCCAAAGGTAGTATTGAAGTGCGTGATCAAGGCAACAAAGACAATACGTCGGTATTGGTATTGACCCAGCTTGAGTACAAAAATGGTGATCAATGGCGTAGGGTACCCAGCAATGACCCTACTGAGTTGATACCCAGCAAAATCCCTTACGAAATAAGAGCCACACACACTAACAATGCAGGTTGTACCAATGTTTCTGACACCCTACAAGTAAAAGTATTGTCAGAACCTACTGATGTCAGACTCTTCATTAGCAAAGTATACCACGAGCAGGCAATGCATTTTAGGTCTACCCAAACCAACACCACTGAAGGCTGGGAGTGGGTAATCAACGGATCGGTTACAAACACGAAGGAAACCACGTATGCCACCAAAAACAACACCGGAAATATTAGTTATTCGATGACTGCCAACATTAAAGCCTGTAAGAAGATTGTCAAAAAAAGCTTTAAACTTGACTTTGACTTCGAAGGACACTTTGTAGGGGGCACCTCTACCATAACTAACAAGTCGAGCTTGAGAGATGAAAACGGGAACGACGAACTAGGGCAGGTCACCTGGACAATTGCCGATAAAGAAGGCAAGGTCTTGGAAACTCTCAACGGAGCCAACAACCCCGTTAACTACTCTTTTGCCACCGCGGGCGAATACTGGATTACCCTTACGATGCTCAATAAAGCCCACAAGGTTACTTATACCCTTAAAAGAAGGGTAGATATTTTTGATGTAATCACCGTAACCAAAGGAGAAAACTATATTGAAGGCTTTGAAAATGGAGCAAAAAGTTGGGTAAGCAGGGGAGTAGTGAATCAAAATCAGGTATTTGCCGACAAAACCAGTTGGACCTTGAAGAGTTTGAGCAATGCCAGTCAAGACATAATTAAACAAGGTCAAGGGGTAGTTTGGATGACTGATAATGGCAACAAAACCCATTATTACAACAATGAACAATCGTATGTTGAGAGCCCTTGCTATGACATGAGCGACCTGGATAAACCTATGGTATCGTTGCGTTATTGGTCACACACCGACAAAGGAGCCGATGGAGTAGCTTTGTTGTATACTGTAGACGACGGCAAAACCTGGCAAAAGGTAGGCAAGAAAACCCCCGAAATAGAAAATTGGTACAACGAACAAGGTATTTTGGGGGCTCCTGGTAGCTCTAGTGATGCAAATGCCAACACCGAAAACCAAGGTTGGACAGGTGCCGATTCTACCTGGCGTACTACTGCCTACAGTTTGAGCAACGTAAGGCGCGCAATGTTGGCAAACAATACATCACTGGTAAGGTTTAGAATTGCCTTTGGCAGCAACGGTGACAACCCCTCTAGCCAGTACGAAGGATTTGCCTTTGATGATTTTAGTATCAGCAATCGCAACCGTACTTTATTGCTAGAGTACTTTACCAATAATGGAGTATCTGATGCGGAGGCTTTGGACAAAGAAGTAAAGTTTTTTCCTTACAACGAGGACAACACAAATACTGAAATTATCAGTATACATCACCATGTGGGTTTTCCTGAGGCAGACGCACTAAACGAGTACAATACCAAAGATGTAAGTGGCCGTGCTTTTTACCACGGAATAAAAAATGCTCCAATGGCAATAATTGACGGATTAGACACGAGTCGTCACCCTCATAATGAAATATCAAGCTTGTTTTATGACCAACGGGTATTGAGTGTATCTCCCTTTAGCATTGCCATAGAGTCCCCTCAGGTGACCAACGGTAAGATGAAGATAAAAGCCAGGGTAATGGCGCTCGAAAACTTTGACCGACCAATAGTCATACAAGTGGTAGTCATAGAAGACGAAGTGTCATCGCAAGGCAAAACTTACCACCACGTAATGCGTAAGATGTTGCCCGACGCCGCGGGTACCTATTATGACCACTCCTGGAAATCTGGCGACTCATACAATCTCGACTTGCGACCGTGGCATGTAGGCGACCTGACAATGAAGTCGTACCGCATAGTAGTATTTGTAGAAGACTACGTGACCAAAGAGGTGCATCAGGCAGCCGTAAGTGCTGTTCAAACATTGCGACAAGACGAAGGACAAGCTGGGCAAGAAGTAACAGGGCTGGACAAGCGTATTGTAAAGTCGGGAATGCTGCTTTTTCCGAACCCAGCAAGCAATGAAGTACAACTCAAGCTCAACCCAAACCAACAGCTAAAGTCTCAAGCTGCCTGGGAGATAAGTAACCTCAATGGACAAGTGGTGGGCAGTGGAGTTTGGCCACAACACCAGCGTAATATACGGGTAAAGGTAGGGCATTTATCGCAAGGCATTTACTTGTTTCGCGTGTTTGACGTGGAGCGGGTGTTTTTGCTCAGATTTGAGAAAAAATAACATTCCTTAATTAATGTGGTTTAAAATGCCTGCGCCTTTGGTGCAGGTATTTTTTATGCTTATAAGGCAAGGCAGTTAACCAAATAGCATCAACACCCGCCAAAAGCGTTGTTTTAACTTGTCAAGACTCAAAGTGGTAGCCCCTAGACCACAAGCATCAACAAGGCTTAGGCTAGACATTTTGTTCTGAAACAAAAGCCCTGAAGCAAAAAACCCCATCAACCAAAAATGGAAGGCAGGGTTAGCTTTGGGTTATAAAAAGTTTCCTTTTTGTCGTAAGCCAAATGTTTACTTTATTTGACGAAAACTTCCACCGTTTTGTTCACAGTTTCATTCCCTAGTTTATCAACTCCCCGTATTTTAATCGTTTTTAAGCCTTTGGTATTCATCAAAATAGGTTTGTTGTATTTTACTTCTTGTGAGCCATTAATAGAGATATAAGCGCTCTCTACCTCTATGTTGGCATCACGGGCAGTTACAAACAAATAAGTGCCTGTGGCATATACCGAGGTAGTTTGAGTAATATCTTCAGCAGTAATTTTGCCTATAGGAGGTGCACTAAACGACACAGCCATTTCAGGTCCTTTGTTGTCTACAATCACAAAAAACTCTTCGGCTACCCGGTTGTTTACATTGTCCAGCGCATAATAAGCTATTTTGTGGTACCCATCATCGTTTATACTAAAAGGCTCACGGTAAGGGTTGGCACGGGCACCATCTATTTTAAACCCAGTGCGTTTAATGCCCGACTCGGGGTCTTTAGCCACAATATTGATCAAGGTCTTACGACTAATAAACACTGTGTCATTTTTGCGATACACAGGCCCGGTAAAAGTATGCTTGATAGAAGGCAACGTCAAGTCAAGAAACATATTTTCATAAGAATCACTTGTTTCAAACCCTCCTTTATTTTTTACCCTGTCCAGGGCAGTATATTTAATGGTATGTGTACCCTCACTCTTAACCAACGGGAAGGGTTCGCGGTATAAACGCTCCAGCCCCCCATCTATAGCATAATACACCTTGTCTACCCCCGACTTATTGTCGCTTGCCGTCAGGCGCATCTTAGTTCGGCTTGAAATAAACACCCGCCCTCGGTTTTGGTACTGATCTCCTATCACCTCTGCCACAATTTTAGGCGCCGTCTTGTCTAAATAAAAAGAGTAAGTTTTTTCCTCCTCCTGGTTTTTCACCCGGTCGATGCTATGATAAGTAAGTACATACTCTCCTTCTTTGAGGTTTTTCAGTGATATGATGCCCTTATAAGCCTGGAAAGGTTGCTCATTGAAACGGTAGCGAGTCACCGAAATGCCTGAAGCCTGGTCTTGAGCCGTGAGCAAAATAGTAGCTTTAGGTGATAAAATGTCTCCTTTGCGGTCACCATTCACCTTATGCTCAGTTACCGGAGGGTTCAGGTCTACCCGAAACTTAGTAAACTTGGGCTTCTCTACATTCCCAACTTTGTCAACCCCGTAATAATTAACCGTATACTCTTTGTCTTCATCAAAATTGATAGTAGCGGTGTGGGGCACATAAGTGGCACTGTCTATCGACTGGTATGTTTGACGAACGCCCGCCAATTCATCCTTGGTGATGATGTCAGCAACCAATCCTTTTCCAAAAAAAACTTCTCCTTCTTGTTCATAACGAGGTGCGTTTTTTAACTCAATGACTGAAAAAGGGTCGGCTCCATCCGCGTTTATTTCAAACTGAACCTCTTCATTCGGGTTAGCGTCTTTGTGCCCAATATAGTGCTTACCTGGACCTTCCCAATACATAGGGTCAGAAAAAGCCTCCATCTGCTTTACTTTGCTATAGCTCAGTCGGTGCATGTCTGACCCATCGGGCTTCGACGAAGCAAATACGTACACAGGTAACCCTACTTGCCAAAAAACCCTTCCTTCTTTGTCTACAAAAATCTTCTTTTGGTGGATACGGTCACGTTCGCCAGTATTACGAACTGTAATGGGTTTATCAGACATCTTATCAAGCTTTTTTTCGAGACTGTCTGCCAATGCCCTCAGTTGCCGGATATGTTCCTGGAGAATGGCACGTTGACTGGTTTGAGCCATTGCCATACTCGATACCAGCAGCAAAGCACATACCCTGGATAAAAACAAGGTGCCTTTGTTTGTACTTCGAAATATCATTTTTTTGTAAGTTAAAAGTTTGGAATACAAGTAGTATAGGCAGTTGAAATTTAATATTTGCAAACCGATAATAAAGAGAAGTCTACCCATACCTGCCAGGTTTTGGAAAACCTGGCAGGTATAAAAAGCTGTTTTATTAAAAGTCTACCGACTGCACTAGATGTATTCTCTTGTCGTATTTTAAAGATAGTGTAAGACTATAGTACCCCTTGGGCTTATAAATCAAGCACTTGTGAGCAAACTTTATGCTTGCCCAGTTTTTTTCAATGTAAAAATTATGAAGCCCACAAAAAACTAAAATAAATGATAAAAAGCAATACAGAAAGTAGCCAACAGGATAAAAAAAAGACCCTCAGCTTAGGTAAACTAAAGGTCAGTTTTTGATTTAAGGAATGATAAAAAAACGAGTTGCCCATCTTGAGGCAAAAACTTTCTTCTGAGGCAAGGCTCAATACGGCAAGCCGTAGCCCTGTTTATAGGGGAGGTTTACTTTTTGAGTTTTAGCGCCCGTCATTCCTAAATGCTAGGTTTTGTAGAGTTTTACCAAATATTTACATCATTTTAAAACTTGTAAAAAGCAATAAAATATTGCGCTAAACTTACATCAAAATTCAAACCATTTTGTGTTATACCCTACAAAGGCTTAAACAAAGCAGTAGGCAGCAAGCGATTATTAGCCACCAACCGTAATACAAACTTAGAGCTTGTTTAAAGCGGTCGTTTATAGGAGATTTTATGATGAGTTTTCAGATTAGATGCGTCAAATTTTGAAGTAATAGTTCTGGAATCCCGAACTTGATTCGGGGCAGCGCTATTGCTGATAACCGATGGCTACAGCTTTGCTGTGCCGAGTTTATAAATCCCCCGAATCAAGTTCGGGGTTGTGAACCGAACTTGTTTCGGGGCTCTGCCAACGGCTAAATTTGACAATATATAATCAGGAAAAGCACGTAAAAGCTCACAGTCCTCCGAGAACAAGCTCGGAGCTGCGAGCCGAACTTGATTCGGGAACCTAATTAATGATTTTTAAACAAGCTCTTAGTCCTTGCTTTTGAGCCATATTTCTGCAGCTTCTCTGCTAGAAAAGTACTGCAGGTTATTTTTGGGTGAAACATTGCTTGCTTCATCCATAAATTGTGAAACAGACAATTGTGAAATGAACTCTTGGGGTAATACAAAGGATGACTTTATGATGGAGCCAATGGCCAGCACAGGTATAGTTATATTTTGCACCAACCAGTTTTGGAGCTCAGGCGAGACAGGAAAATGAAGGTTGAGACTGTCTACTAAAATCCATCGAGGATTATGGGAAACCATGAGCTGTTTCCAGTTTAGCAGCATTTGCTTAAACTCCGTTTCTGTCATTTGGGCAGTAGTAGGTTTGGTAACATGGTAATGAATACCATTTTCTTTGTTATAAAGAATATCGTTGAATTGATCGCTAAAAAGAGTTTCCATAGAATAGTTTGAAATTTTTGTTAATAAAATAATGTACGCATATCAGGTCACTTGATACAAATTGATAAAAGCATGGCTGGTCAAATGCTATCAGATAAATTTAACTTCTGTTTTTGAGCCATATTTCTGCGGCTTCTCTGCTAGAGAAATACTGCATGACTTCTTCTGATGAAGCATTTTTGGCTTCATCCGTAAACTGCGAAATAGATAATTGGGAAATAAATTCTTCGGGTAATACAAAGCAGTACCCAAGCACTGAACCAATAGCCAGTACAGGAGTGGTTATATTTTGAAGCACCCAGTCTTGTAGGTCAGGTGAGATAGGAAAGTGAAAGTTGAGACTGTCTACCAAAATCGACTGAGGATTATGGGAAAACATAAGTTGCTTCCAGTTCAGAAGCATTTGCCGAAACTCTACCTCTGTCATCTGGGCGGTAGTAGGCTTAAGAATATGGTAATGAATACCATTTTCTTTGTTATAAATAATATCATTGAATTGGTCGCTAAAAAGAGTTTCCATAGAATAGTTTGAAATTTTTGTGCATATAAAATAAAGAGTGCATACCAGGCCAACGTCAGTATGTGTACGCTTAGTAACGTACCAAGACAAAATTAAATATACCTAACATGAAAGTATAACTATCATATTATGAGACAGTTATCTTTACTTGTAGCTTATAGCTAATTGCTTGCTGCTACTTAACGTGCTCAAGATAAGTTTCTGGTTTTTAGGGCAAATACGCACAACTGACTGAGGCATTTAGCCATCGGTTTTTGCGCTCGTAGAGCTTGAACCCCGAACTTGATTCGGGGCAACGCTACGGGCAATAAAAACTTACAGTCCCGGCGGAACTGCCGGGGTAACGAAAGGCAGTAAAGCGAACCGCAGAACGAAGTTCAAGCTCAGCGAAGCTAATATGTTCTAAACCGGACAGCTTCAAAGTCCCGGTTTCTTATCGGGGTTATTGTTGAGGGCTACGCCCGAAATCCCGTTTACGGGGCGAACACGTTACTTAGGTATATAATAGGGTGAGAGAAATCAGAAAAAAACTGGCTGTATTGAGAGGATCAAAATATACCTTTTGAGATATGCGCCAAAATTGCTTGATACAAATTGGTGAACAGCACAAACTTAATCCCTGCTTTTGAGCCATGCTTCTGCGGCTTCCCTGCTGGGGAAATACCGTATAACATCTTCTGATGAAGCATTTTTGGCTTCATCTGTAAACTGCGAAATAGACAACTGGGAAATAAACTCTTCGGGTAATACAAAGGAGTACTTGATTACTGAGCCAATTGCCAGTACAGGAGTGGTTATATTTTGCACCACCCAGTCTTGTAGGTCAGGTGAGACAGGAAAGTGGAAATTAAGGTTGTCTATCAAAATACATTGAGGCTTATAGGGAAGGACCAGCCGTTTCCAGTTTAGAAGCATTTGCCGAAATTCTGCTTCTGTCATCTGAGCAGTAGTAGGTTGGGTCACGTGGTAATGAATATTGCTTTCTTTGTCATAAAGAATGTCGTTGTACTGATCGCTAAAAAGAGTTTCCATAGAATAGTTTGAAAATTTTTGTTAAAAAATAAGATGCGTATATCAGGCCAATACGAGTATGTTTATATCTATACGCTTAAATGTACAATAGGGTAGAAGAAACTGAAAAAAACTGGCTGTATTGAAGCGTTGAGTGATGTAAATAGGCTTTTTTACCACATAATTACTGGTCAAGCTCCCTAAAAAATTCCTCAGCGATTGTTAGCCGATAAAATGCATATTATCGGGCAAATTCACTTTTGAGGTCTGTCCCGTAATGACTTGATATACATTGATGAAAGCATCACCAGTTAAGTCCTATCAGGGAAAATTTAATCTTTGCTTTTGAGCCATGCTTCTGCGGCTTCCCGACTGGAAAAGTACCTTACATTGTCTTTTGGTGAAATGTCTTTTGCTTCATCAGTTAGCTGCGAAACGGATAACTGGGAAATAAACTCTTCGGGTAATACAAAGCAAGACTTTATGATGGAGTCAAGTGCCAGTACATGAGCACTCACATTTTGAGCCACCCAGGTTTGTAGGTCGGGTGAAATAGGGAATTGAAAATCGCGGTTATCTACTAATATCCATTGAGGTTCGCAAGACAACATGAGTTGTTTCCAGTTCAACACCATTTGCCGAAATTCTGCTTCTGTCATTTGAGCAGTAGTAGGCTTTGTAATATGATAATGAATACCGTTTTCTTTGTTATAAAAAATATCGTTGAATTGATCGCTAAAAAGAGTTTCCATAGAGTAGTTGTTTTGGTTAATAAAAATGTGCTCATGCCAGCGCGTGTATGTGTATACGCTTAAATAAACAGTAGGATAGAATAAATTATAAAAAACTGACTATTTAAAGGTATTTTACTATGCTATGGGGCTTTTTTGCCATCAAAACAATCATTAAAGTTGAAAAAATAGAGTGATCTAAAAGAGGATAGTACAACGGTCAGAGACGAAGTTCAGTAAATTAGTCGTGTAGCGCTTGAACTTCGTTCTGTGGTTAGGTGAGGGGCTAGACTCTATTTACTGGTCAAAAACCCTAAAAATCTCCTCAGCAATCAATTGATAGTACTCATCGCCAAAGTGTACCTCATCGGGTAATACCTTGTCTAACTCAAGCTTGTCTTTTTGGATTCTCGCCAAGATAGCTTGATGCAAATTGATAAAAACACAATCGTATTGTTTAGCCAGCGCCTTAAGAATAGGCAAATAAGCAATTGCTTTTTGATTATAAGCAGTAGTAAAAGGAGTAGGGGTAAAAATGATGACTTCTATATCTTGTGCCTTAAGTTGTTTCACCAGACTTTCCATCTTCTGCCCAAAAAACTTTGGCGTCCAACCCGCGTAAGCGTCATTGATGCCAAACATCAAGGTTACCCAATCAGGCTTTTTGGCAAGTACCAACGTATCTACCTCTTTCACTGCCTGATCGCTACGCCAGCCGTTGTGTCCCTCTTTCACTATTTTGAGCTTTGCCTTGGGGTACTTTTTCTTAAGTAACCGTTCCAATACATAAGGATAAGGGTTGGCCACTACCCCATAGCTGCCCACCTTGTAGCCATTGGTGATACTATTGCCAAAGCATACCATTTTCAAGGCCTCCCCTTTTTGTAAAGCCAGTTTTAGTTTGGTTAGCTTTTGCAGGCTGTTTTTTAGGCAAAGTGTCTTTACCTCCTGAATAATAAGCGTATCCCCTTCTTGGCAGGTGGTAGTATCGTTGGTTAGGTTAGTTTCATTGGTTTGCATATTCTCATCAGTTAATTTTTTAGAAACTGTCATTGTATCTGGTGCGGGCACCGCATTTTGAGCGACCGTATCAGTAGAGTTGTTGGTATTGGGTGTGCTTCCGCAGGCCGTGAGCCAGAGCAACAACAAATAAAAAGGGAGTGATTGAGTCATAAGTGATGATTTAATTGATATATAACCCTGGTGTTGAACAGGCTAATTATTCCAAAATTTTTAATTTATTGGCTGCCTTTAGGCGAATTTGAGGTTTACCCTTGTGCATACCAATACGCCCGGTTACTTTCACCTTTTTACCCTTGTAGTCGCGCAAAGGTCTAAAACGGTTTTTGTATCGCCCCTTGATTACGATAGTAAAGTCTTGTTGGGGATGTGCACGTCCTAAATTTAAGAAGTTGAGTTCATTGGGTTTACCAAAATTGATGGTTTTTACACTGGCTACCTTTCCGGTTACAGAGGCATACTTGCCTGTATGTTGAGCAGCTTCAGAGGCTTTAATGTCTAAGTGTTCGCAGCCAAACAGGGTAACCATCAGGAGCCAACTCAAGTAAAAAGTTTTTCTTTGCATATTCTCGATGATTTTATTGAACTACACCAAATATAAGATAAAAACCGACGTCTTTTGATGACAATCTTAAACTTCTTAAATCTAAACTTCTTCGCCAGTCTCTTCGCTACATCGTCCAAAGTTTTAGCTCCGCTAATCACTCCACGTTTGGCGCCCTTGAAGATCATTTTTCCGTTCTTCATCAAAGTACCCCAGCCGTCGCGTGCCACGCCACCCAAGTCCTTAAAGTTTTGGGCGGTGTTCTTAATCCCTTTCACCGCACTTTTGCGAGCGGCTTTGGCGCCCGCCTTCACCCCTGCTTTTACACCCCCTTTTGCCACCGTTTTGATGCCCTTCTTGGCGCTCTTGAGCAATGCTTTGCCGCCAAAGAGTAGCGAGAAAATCAACTCAATGGTGAGTGCCGCCAAGCCACGCGCCAGGCTCTTGGCACCGCCTGCTATAGTTTTATCAGGGAAGGCTTGGCTCAGGTATTTGCCAAAGTGTTTGGCCATGTCTAAGATACCAATGCCCGTGAAGATGGCGCCCACTATTTGCAACAACAAAGGCAATGCCGCCATAATAGCGCCGCGTGCTGAAAGTCCGCGATTCATCGGGATGGCAATGTTGGCGAGGATGAGCCCCGTTGAAAATCCCGCTTTTTGCGGGGCAATGCCCGCCACCAAACCAATAATGACGGTTACCTTGTTTTTGGTCCACCATTCCGCCACTGCCTTTTTCATTGTGCCCGTCAGGTAGCCCAAGCGTTCCATCGGTCCCGCAAAAGGCCCTATTTGTCCTTCTTTGGTGCTGCCTTGGGGTTGTTGGGTGTCGGTAGTTGTAGTACTTGTTTGGCTGGTGCCCGTGTCTTGAGTTTTCTTGGCTTCGGTGCTTGCCACGCCCGCCGCCTCTTGTTTTATCTCCTCTACATTTTTCTTTTGGTCGAGGTCGGGCTGTTCGCCAAACTCTAGCTCTTTGCCTTCGGGCAAGCCCGCAATCAGTTTTTGCAGTTCGGGGCTCAGTATCGGGTTTTGCACCACCGGGTCTACCTTTACATCTTTTGCCTCTAGCTTGGTTTTTTTGAGTACTTGGCTGTCTTGCTGGGTGATTTTGCCTTGTTCTTCGGCAGTTTTCACCGCGTCTTGGGTGTTGTTTACCACTACTTCGCCTGGCAAAGGTTTCGTGATGTCCGCCCCCAACAATTCTTCTGACATTTGCCCCCAGAAATAGTCGGGCGAACGGCGGGCGGCAGAGATAAGGTTGACAATGCCGCGTATAAAAAATAGAAACTGGATGCAGTCTCAAATACGTTAGATATGTAACTTTATGATACAAGCATATTTTTTGAAATGAGTAGTTCTTTAGTTTGTTTTTCTTGTCGCTGTAGCTTTGTTAGAAACTCTTTTTCTCTCCAAAAAAAGGCTTCAACAAATTTAAGGTACAGTTTTCCGCAGTTATACAGGGATGGGTACAAATCGGTAGGGTGTGCATAAGCTTTGGGAGAATAATCATCTAAAATCAATGTAATAATATTTTCATCATCCATTCTAAAGTAGCCGTTTTTTGTTTTGTATTTAATCACAACAGGTTTCTGCATTATCAGGTTTTGAACAGACTCGAAGCACAGCTTAGGAATAAAATACATCAATTCATCCTCAAGTACACAATTGATTACTGTTTCTTGTGGATTTTCTGCTTGGTTAGGCTGGCTACCTATAATAAGCACCCGACCTTTATGCTCTTTGGGTATTGTGCTGGTAAGTGATATATTCCCTAAAGGCAAGCAGTCTGATGCATTATAGTATTGTTTTTTCAATAATAAATTGAATGTAGTATAAATATGCATTTTATCTCTTGATATCTTGTAACGCTGGAATATTTGCCAGATTAACCTCCTTTAAAAGTTTTTTTATCCGCCAGATCATGTTTTCCAGGTTTTCGAAAACTTTCTCGTTTTTTTGTGAGTCTTTACCTAAAAAGTCTTTTATTTCATTCAAATACCTTAAATAGTCATTACCACACTGATACATTGCCTGAAGGAAAGGGACAAGATCTACATAGGCTTCTACCAATTCATCTTCATTTTCTTCATCCCACAAATCATTACCTGATATGTATATCAAGTCATCTTCTATATCCAAACGTATATAGCACTCTGATTCTGAGTATTTAACTACGGCATGCTGATGTTGGTATAAATCCAACAAGCCTCTTAAGCAGAAAGCACCAATCATATGATCAAAATTGTCAGAAATTTCAGTTTTTATTTCTCCTGTATCAATAATGATATTTGCTTGAATATTTTCTCTAATCAGAATTTCATTTTTATAACCTTCAATACTGTCTTGCCAGTATTTGACACCTTGCTTAGTAGAAAAATCGGGCCTTAGAAAATAAATATTCATTGATTATATTTTTTTGATGAAAAGTAGATGAAGAGCTAACATCTCATCCTTGCTTAGTGTGATAATATCTGAACCTTTTTGAGAGTTGGGAAAGAACCCTCCAACATTATATCCTCCTGTAGATTTAGGTTTAGTTCCTACAGTTACAGGGATTTTTGGGCTTCCTATAGCTGTTCGTTCAAATCCTGCTCCCAACGGCAAACGTCCTTCTCTGTGAAGGTTTTCAAGAGCTTCATCAAGGTAGCGTGTAAGATCATTTAAACCTACAGTATCATCCCAGAATCCTTGCTCTATTTTGGTGTTCTCTAGCCTAAATCGGTAGTTATCTACACCATGTGCAATAGTCTTAGTTTTACTTAATGGAGTTAAACTTTTAATATCTTTCAAAACTTCGTTTTTGTAACGATTCATCAAACGATTGTACATTGGGTGTGTTGAGTTTATTGCTCCCATTGGTCCTGTTATTTCAGGCTTAAATCTAAAATAGTTTAAGTGATGCCTTTCTAAAAAGTGAGGGAAATTAGCTTCATTAAACGGTCGCCCTCCAAGTATTTTAAGGTAACTATTTTTCATAGTATGCGCTTGTGCAGGTATGCCTTGCATTCTAAATTTAGGTGCAAGTTTTGCAAGGCGTGAAATATACTCAGGAGAAGCCAAAGCCTTATCAATAATTGGCTTCATGGCTTTAATACTACTATGGTTACGAGCAATGACCATCAAGGATTTAAACTCTGAGGCATAAGGCTCGTTTTTGACAATGCCAACTAATTTTTCAAATTCAGCGTCACTCAGCCTTATTTTTTTTCTTAGAATATCAAGTTCCTTAAAATAAGATCGTTGACCAGACGCCTTAAACTCATTTCTGATGCGAATAACTATTCCTCTAGGATTAAATTTTAGTTCTATAATAATCCACTGCTTAGTTACTCTAATTTTACCTAGCCCTAATCGGAATTTTTTAGTAAGAGTATTTGTAAGTTGTTTAACCTTCTTAATCCCTTTTATAGATCCTATTTTCAAGTTTTTAAAAATCACTTTGCCTCCTTTGATCAGTGCTCTACCTAAGCGTTTGGTAAGTTTTACCGTGCTTTGGGCAAGTTTTTTCATTCCACGCATGGCGGCTTTTGCTCCCTTGCCTATCAGCTTGAAAAGCTTGCCTAAGCCCTTGAAAATAAGGTTAAATATGATTTCGGTCAGTCCTACAGCAAAAGCCTGAGCCAGACTTTGCGAGGCGCCTTTTTTGTCGCCCTTCCACGCTTTTACTATATAGTCTTTGAGCGGGGCAGCAATTTGTGCCACTAGCATTGCCCCAAATATCACGGTAAGCCCTTGCATCAAGGCGCTCAATATGGGCATAATGGCTGCGCCCCCTGTGACTACTATCAAGGCGGTTACACCGAGTATTACTCCTATCACCGTAGGAATTACCCAACCCTTGTTTTCGTTCCACCAGGCTTCAATCCCTATTTTCATTTGTGAAGTAATGAACGACAAACGTTGTTCTACGCTTAAAGGACCTACTTTTGCCACGTCGGGCAACTCTTGGGCGGGGGCAGCCTTGTCTTTCTTCTTGCCTTCTTTGCCCTTGGGTTGCGCCAACTGTGCCCGCATTTGCTCTAAATAATGATTGAGTTTATCGTCATCGCTCATATTGGCAAAGTCAGGGTTGGCCGTTTCGGGTTTGCTATCGGCTTTGGCTTCTATGTCGCTTTCTTTCGCTTCTACTTCATCGTTCAAACCTTTGAGCTCTTTCACCGTGAGCGGGTTTTTAGCCCCGTCAAAATCGTGGTCGCCTTCTTCCAGGTTTTTTGGGCTTGTGGGCATAAAAAAAGCCAGACAAACATCTGGCTTTCAGTTATTATTTAGGTGACTTTAAGAAACTTCTACTTCGTGAAACTCTACCCCTGTTAAATCTGCTTCTTCAATGGCATCTTTTAATTTTTGACTGATGTATATAGGGATTGGCTTTTCGGCAACTCTAAAAATATTACGTTCTTTTATTGGTTTATGATCAATAACTAATTTATCAACTTTTCTAATCAAATGTTGTTGATCTGGGAATATATCCTTAGGATACCTTGTATATGATGATTTTTCCCAATCAAAACATTCTATATTATTAAGTATATTTAGTAAATAATATTTTTCTGATTTCTCATTGCTTTTGAGGTTTTCTAGCCTCAGTGGTATAAACTCGATAAACTGTATGTCATCTTGAAAGTTCTCAAATAGGGTTTTAAACCTTTCCGAAATAACAAGAAAAGTACTTGCACCCACGAGAGCATCAGCCTTAACACCTTTCTTGTTTTTTAAAAATGCTTTAGGAGGAGCTTCATTTAGTAATGAAACCCCTGTACTACCATTATCTTTGAGCTTATCACTTGCCTCAAAACCTTCAATAAAGACATGTTTCTTATCGTTAGTATTCCAATCTAACAAAAAATACTTTTGCATGAATTACTATAATTTAAGTTTTAGCTTATTAATTGACTTACCGTTACCTTTACTTATTGCATCTTTAGACTTTTGAACTAGTCATGAATCTCATCTAAAAAGAACTTCTTTTGTGATGAAGTTGGGCTTGGAATCATGTCAAAATCGTCCTGTAATTCTTTTATTTTATTTCTTATCTGCTTGGTATAATCAGGGTGCGATCCCTTATGAAAAGCACTGTTACCAAACACGCCCTTTACTGCTGAATCATTTTTAATGGCTTCTTTCAGTACGTCCTTGTCTGGCGGTATCATAATACCGTTGAGTCTGCCATTTTCAATGTTAAAGCCAATCTTTTTGAAAAAATCATCAAATTCAGCACCTACTTCTCGTGGTATTACGTGGTGTGCTTGAAAATCTTTGGGTTGTAGCCCTGGAATACCTCGACGTAGTTCGGCTGTACCTTCGCTTTTGCGAATAGCCTTGAGTCTGTCTCCATGTTTCTTCTTTTTTAAATCTCTGAACTCGCCAATTGCTTTATTTTTACTGGTAATGCTTGGGTCTTTTAAATCTTGTACATATTTACTTGGTGAACTATCTACACCTACCACAACTCCTTCTTTTCTACCTACTTTGACTTTATTACCCAATCTAACCGTTCCGCCAGGTGTGTCTACATTCTTTAAATCTTTTTGGTCAAAAAAATCTACTTTCCCATCCGCCAACAAAACCCAAGGATTAAACTCTCCATACAGCTTAAAACGCTTATTTTTAATGGCAATTTTAAACTTCTTAAATCTAAACTTCTTCGCCAGTCTCTTCGCTACATCGTCCAAAGTTTTGGCTCCGCTAATCACTCCACGTTTGGCGCCCTTGAAGATCATTTTTCCGTTCTTCATCAAAGTACCCCAACCGTCGCGAGCCACGCCACCCAAATCTTTAAAGTTTTGGGCGGTATACAAAAAACACGAAAAGCCTCACTTATTATAAAAGAGAGGCTTTCTTTATTACATTTGTAGATGTAAGTTTATTACTTTAACAAAGCAAGTACTTTCTTTGCTTCTTTATACCCTTGCTTTGCTTTTATTTTAGCCCAGTATTTTGCAGTGTGTCCATCATTATCAGATGCTTCTTTATCAGCACCATGTTGTAATAAAAGTTGTATGACAGGAATATTTATACTCTTAACCATTTCTATCAATAAAGGAGTATTTTCTTGATTTGTTTCGTTTACATCAGCCCCGTGTTGTATAAGGTAGTTGATTGCTTCTAGATTATTCCATACAGTAGCCTGTTCTAAAGCTCCAGAAAGTTTCGCACTTTTTTCTATGAGTAAATCTGCAATTTTAACGTTTATTTTTTCTCCTAGCACAAGGCGTTGCATAGCAGTATATTCACCATCTATTAATGTATTGACATCCCAACCATCGTTGATTAAACTAATAATTTGATTTTCATTTTTAAATGGTTCACTGAATAACTCTAGCAAATCATCATTAGTGGTTTGAATTACATCATTTTGGAGTTGATTAATAAACTTGAGCATATCATCAGCCAAATAATACTGGAAAACTTCCGGAGTTTCGTCGTCTTCTAAATCCCATCTTAAATCATAGTAATAAATTTTCCCATTATTTTCAGTTCCTCTGTTTATACAAATGCGATTGCCAAGTTCATCAAAACCTATAGGTAACAAGGACTTAGGAAGTACATTTTCATATTTTTTATATTCTTCTTGAAGTTGCTCTAAACTAAAGAAACTATTTACAATGATGGTTTCACCTAAATTATCCACAGGCATTTGTCGATGAGTAGGCTCTGCTCCATTATACTCTAATAAAAATCGTTGATATGTCTTATCGAGTACAATACCCTCTTTTTGTTCCCAGTTATCTATATCTTGCTGGGTAATCGTTGTGTTTGTTTTACTAAGTTTCATTATTTATCCATGTCTTGTTATAGCATCTCCTCCAGTATGTTTTACATAATCATGTAAATCTCTTGGAACCAATATCATACTACTACCATCTTCTGAATGATGCCAAGTATAATCTTTAAATTCACTAGGTCTGTTAGTTGAATGATTAAAAACTTTTTTGTTAGCCGCAGCTATATCTTGAGCGCTATTAGCACTCATAGTTATGGTAGTCTTTTTGTATTTAATCCCTTTAGCTTTAAGCACAGCTTCAAAATCAGGAAATCCTTTTTTAGAAAACTTGACTCCTTTGCCATATTTTCTGCGTAAACTTCTAGGTAATGGAAACGTTTTCCCAGCATATTTTTTTGCATTTCTTGGGGCTCTAGAACCTACATACCTGATTTCAGTTTCATTAACCCCATATTTATTGATAAAATTTACTTCATCTCCACTCTCATCATAAGTTGCTTTTCGCTTATGTCCTGTTTGAGGATCAACAATTACCCTTCGTTCAATGTCTGATTGTTTGACTTGCTCTGTTACCTTTACTTTTTTTCCATCAACCTTAACAGTTCCACGATTACTCATTTTGGTATCAGGAGATTCTACAATATCACCGTTAGCCATACGATACCAAGGATTAAACATCCCCCAAAGAATCCATTTTTTCTTTTTGATGGTGATTTTCATTTTTTTAACTCTAAACTTCTTCACCAGCTTCTGTGCAACATCATCTAAAGTTTTAGCCCCTGCCAAAGCGCCTCGCTTCATGCCTTTGAACACCATCTTACCATTCTTTACCAGAGCTTGACCTCCTTTTTTAGCCACCCCGCCCAAATCTTTAAAGTTTTGGGCGGTGTTCTTAATCCCTTTCACCGCACTTTTGCGAGCGGCTTTGGCGCCCGCTTTCACCCCTGCTTTTACGCCCCCTTTTGCCACCGTTTTAATGCCCTTCTTGGCGCTCTTGAGCAATGCTTTGCCGCCAAAGAGTAGCGAGAAAATAAGCTCAATGGTGAGTGCCGCCAAGCCACGCGCCAGGCTTTTGGCACCGCCTGCTATAGTTTTATCCGGGAAGGCTTGGCTCAAGTATTTACCAAAGTGTTTCGCCATGTCTAAGATACCAATGCCTGTAAAGATGGCGCCCACTATTTGCAACAACAAAGGCAATGCCGCCATAATAGCGCCCCCCGTGGCAATGTTGGCGAGAATAAGCCCCGCAATGCCCGCCACCAAACCAATAATGACGGTTACCTTGTTTTTGGTCCACCATTCCGCCACTGCCTTTTTCATGGTGCCCGTCAGGTAGCCCAAGCGTTCCATCGGTCCCGCAAAAGGCCCTATTTGTCCTTCTTTGGTGCTGCCTTGGGGTTGTTTAGTTTCGGTACTAGTAGTGCTGTTTTGGCTGGTGTCCGTGTCTTGAGTTTTCTTGGCTTCGGTGCTTGCCACGCCCGCCGCCTCTTGTTTTATCTCCTCTACATTTTTCTTTTGGTCGAGGTCGGGCTGTTCGCCAAACTCTAGCTCTTTGCCTTCGGGCAAGCCCGCAATCAGTTTTTGCAGTTCGGGGCTCAGTATCGGGTTTTGCACCACCGGGTCTACCTTTACATCTTTTGCCTCTAGCTTGGTTTTTTTGAGTACTTGGCTGTCTTGCTGGGTGATTTTGCCTTGTTCTTCGGCAGTTTTCACCGCGTCTTGGGTGTTGTTTACCACTACTTCGCCTGGCAAAGGTTTCGTGATGTCCGCCCCCAACAATTCTTCTGACATTTGCCCCCAGAAATAGTCGGGCGAACGGCGGGCGGCAGAGATAAGGTTGGCAATACCGCGCAGATAAAATATAAAAAGCCAGACTTTTGTCTAGCTTTTCCCAATTAGTGTGCGTTTATGTTTTATTCATCTAGGTAAAACTCTATACCTACTCGATCATCAAACTCTACCCCTGTTATTCCTTCTTGCTCTATTGTGCTTTTTAACTTTGTAGATACAAGCGTAGAAGTATCATAGGGACAACGAAATAAATCTACTTCATTTTTTAGAATAATCTTTCGGGGTTCTACACAGTCAGGTAGGAAAATCTTATCTTCTTCTTTTATATCTACCTCAGGTTCATCATCTTCTGAAAAATCTACAAATACTGATTTTTCATAATTGATATTATCATGATATTGATCAACTACATGTAGGAATGAATATGAGTCAATTGTAGTACCATCAGCTTTCATGATAGTAGTAGGGTAAAACCTAATGCCTTCTAGCAAAAAATCATTAAATAATCCTTGGAATTTTTTACTAATAAAAAAGCCTATAGATGGTGTAGGCATAAATGAACTTAAACAATCAGTAAGGTTTGCTTTTTCCCTTAGCCTAAAATTTTCTAGGTTTGGGGACACCTCAGGAAACTTATCATACTCCAATATTTTAAAATTATTGGGCACGTTATAGTATTCTTCGGGCACATCCAACTGCTCCCAAAAACCTATTTCTTTTAGATTGGTTGAGTGTTTTAATAATAGGTAATCTACTTTCTTCATTGCTTATTTCTTTGGCAACATATTTTGTTTACTTAATGATTTAAGTACTTGATTATATAACTTATTTGGGTCAATATTACCCATACCTTTACCTGTTTTGAATAAATCATCTACTTTAATGCCTTTTTTTACGCATACATTTTCAATTGTATTTATTAATTTCTTAGCCATGGCTTCTGTAAAAAATTCAGCATGAAGTTCTGTATATCCTTTACGACCACCATAGGATTTATTAAACTTTTCTGCAAGTTTAAGAGTTTCTGTACTGTAGTGAGGATGGCTAGCATGTACTCCATCCAAGCCTAATGTGTTACTAAATTTGGACAAGTTTACCCCATTTTTCCCTGTATTATACCCAAATCCTGACTCTACAGCATCCTGTAAAGTTTTGCTTTTTCCAAGGTTAGATATTGTAAATGCATGATGCCCTTCATCACCATCTGGTGTTTTCAATTTTTTTCGCAAGTCTCCACGTTTTCGTGCTACATTTTTAGCTGATTCTGGAATTGTGGGATCACTAAACCAAGCTGGTTCTTTATTACCCCCCAACTCTTTAATAATCCCTTCCCTCTCAGCTTGAGTGTTTGCATTGCGCAAACGTTTGATATATTCTTTTTGCTCTTTGCTGTTCAATTTGGCGAACTCTTCGGCAAAATCATCGGTTACAATAATTTTGTTGCTCCCTTTATTCAATGCCCCTATCTCTTTAGGGCGGCCCCCTTTGCTGCTCAGGGAAAATTCTTTTCTCAAACGAACACCTAAATCTCTAAACTTATGGTCTGTTACCTTTCCAAAGAAAATGGTCAAAACTAGCACTTTAGGATTAAACTCCCCATAAACATCTATTCTTTGTTTTGTTCTCTTAATCGTAATCTTCTTAAACCTAAATCTCCTCGCCAACTTGCTCACCATACCACCCACCGACTTAGAACCTTTCAAAGCCCCTTTCTTCAAGCCCTGAAAAATCACCTTGCCATTGCGGAGCAGTGCCGTGCCGAGGCGTTTGGTAAGTCTTACCGTGCTTTGGGCAAGTTTTTTCATTCCGCGCATGGCGGCTTTTGCTCCCTTGCCTATCAGCTTGAAAAGCTTGCCCAAACCCTTGAAAATAAGGTTAAATATAATTTCGGTAAGCCCTACGGCAAAGGCTTGAACCAAACTTTGCGAAGCGCCTTTTTTGTCGCCCTTCCACGCTTTTACTATATAGTCTTTGAGCGGGGCGGCAATTTGTGCCACTAGCATTGCCCCAAATATCACGGTAAGCCCTTGCATCAAGGCGCTCAAGATGGGCATAATGGCTGCGCCCCCTGTGACTACTATCAAAGCGGTTACACCGAGTATTACTCCTATCACCGTAGGAATTACCCAACCCTTGTTTTCGTTCCACCAAGCCTCAATCCCTATTTTCATTTGTGAAGTAATGAATGACAAACGTTGTTCTACGCTCAAAGGACCTACTTTTGCCACGTCGGGCAACTCTTGGGCGGGGGCAGCCTTGTCTTTCTTCTTGCCTTCTTTGCCCTTGGGCTGCGCCATCTGATCCCGCATTTGGTCTAAATAATAATTGAGTTTATCGTCATCGCTCATATTGGCAAAGTCAGGGTTGGCCGTTTCGGGTTTGCTATCGGCTTTGGCTTCTATGTCGCTTTCTTTCGCTTCCACTTCATCGTTCAAACTTTTGAGCTCTTTCACCATGAGCGGGTTTTTAGCTCCGTCAAAATCGTGGTCGCCTTCTTCTAGGTTTTGCAAACCTTGGAGGGTTTCGGGAGAGAGAGATTTTTCGTTGAGTAATGGTGCAAACACCGCATCTTCATCCGAAAGTTTTTTCTTGTCAAGCAATGCCTTGTTTTTTGCTACATCGTTGGCACTTGCCCCATCTTTTTCGGTGCGTTCTATGGCGGGTAAGGGTGCGGTAGGGTCAAAGCCTACCAACGCCTTGAGTATTTCTGCCCAGAACAAATATTGAGGCATTGCCACAGCCGCCAAAATTAGATTTTCTATGAACTGCATTACCTTCACAATCCCCACCGCAATAAACTCCAGCGCATCCAGCACCAAATTATACATTTTTTGGTAGAGCGCCAGCACCGCATCCAGTGCCTTGCCCAACACGTCGAGCAGGGCGTTTACTGCTTTTTTCAAACCCTCGGCAAGGGTATTTACTACCTTCACCGCCACATTTACCGCCTTGTCTATCAGGGCGTTGATCCGTTTGGCAAGTTTCGGGAACGCCGCCAATGCTACAGTTACCAGTGCCTTCAGCGCTTCGCCAAATGCCTTGATCATACCCACTATAGCTTTACGGGCGAGCTCTATCAAACCATTGGCAAGCTTTTTCACCCCTTCAATGATTGCCTTCACTGCCTTGCGCAGTTGGTCAAATATAAAATTGATTGCTTTGCGCAAACCCTCAAAAAATCCTTTGACCGCATTGACGGCACGGTCCCAAAAGCTGGGTTCCTTTTTGTCGGCTTC
>NZ_CANLRP010000111.1 GCF_947493425.1 uncultured Microscilla sp.
CAAGTTTTTTTAACGAAGCATGTCCAAAAAAGATGAGGTTAAGAATGTAAATTTATTTTGACACCGTTCCTAAGGAAACGCATTGGGCACCAGTCTGGAGACTTTCGCCAGCGGGGGTGATTATGGTTAATTATAATCACCCTTTGGTTGTATAAAAATTAGTAAAACAAGGAAGCTTGCCATTGTTAGTCTAATGGCACCCTAAAACCAATCACCAGCACGTCATCAAGCTGTTCTACATTGTTTAGCCAATCATTAAATACCTGGTTCAATACCTGTTGTTGGTTTTCCATAGGCTGGGGGTGTATCTTTACTAATAACTCACGCAAATTGCTACGCATAAACTTACGCTCATCTGGGCCTCCCATCTGATCCTGAAACCCGTCTGAGAATAAGTAGAAGGTTTGGTCATCTTCTGGAATCAATGGAATTACTTGTTTGCTAAAAGATTTAAAGTCGGGGCTTTGAAATCCCCCTATACTTGTGCGGTCTGCCTTTATATCTTGTACTTTGCCATTGTGTATGTATATCATAGCATTTTTGGCACCGGCAAACTCCAGTACTTTATTGGTCTTATCTATTACACACAAATTCATATCCATTCCATCTTGGTTGTCAAGTTCGTCCTGTTTGAGTACTTGCCTTACTTTTTTATTGAGCTGGTTTAAAATCTGGTCAGGCGATGTTACCTTTTTGCTAATGACAATATCGTTCATTAGTTGATTTCCTATCATACTCATAAAAGCGCCCGGTACCCCGTGACCAGTACAGTCAATGGCAGCAATGATATTCTTTTGGATCATTGTTTCGGGGTGGGTGTCAGCGTGCACCCTTACATTGGCAAACCAGTAAAAGTCACCACTGACAATGTCTCTGGGTTTAAACAAAATAAAAGATTGGGGTAGTTCAGCCTTTATTTGCGACATAATAGGCAAAATGGCTTCTTGAATCCTCAAGGCATACTCTATGCTGTCGGTAATGCTTTTGTTTTTGTCGGCTACCAGTTCGTTTTGGGCAGCCAGTTCATCATTGATTACCTTTACCCGGTTACGCTCTTGCTCCAGCTCATACCCTCGGTTTTTGAGCTCTTCTTCCAGTTTTTTGCTGTTGCTAATGTCAAAACGAATTGCCAGGTACATATAAGGTTTGCCGTCGTTGTCTAAAAATGGAATAATGGTCGTATCTACCCAGTAAAACTCTCCATCTTTTGCCTTGTTTTTTATCTCGCTTCGCCATACCTGCCCCTTGGCTATGGTGTTCCATAAATGTTTGATAAACTCTTTAGAGTGGTAGCCGGAGTTTAAGATGCCATGATCTTGCCCAATGAGCTCTTCACGGCTATATTTTGATTTTTTACAGAATTTATCATTTACATAAGTAATCTTCCCTTTTACATCGGTAATGGCTACAATGGCGGCAGAGTCCAGGGCAAACTTGTAGTCATTAAGTTTCAGAATCTGATCTTTGAGTTTATCCTCTAGTTTTTTCTGGTAAGTAATATCATACCCATACTTTACTACTTTGTAAGGTTTGCCATTGAGGTCGAGCACTGGAGTGTAGCTACCTTTGATCCATATTGACTCTCCGTTTTTGTTGATGCGCCAAAACTCCTCTTCTATAAACTGCCCGCTTTGCAGGGTAGGCCAAAAATTTTCACACTCGACCGTGCCGGTGTAGGCATCTTCTACAAATAAGCGATGATGTTTGCCCTGGAGTTCATCACTGGTGTAGCCCATCAGGTCTAAAAACATTTCGTTGGCGTAAAGAATATTACCAGTCAGATCAAACTCAGCCACCGCAGTAGAGCGATCAATGGCTTTGAGTTGATTGCTGTTTTTTTGCCGCAGCATCTTTTCTTCGGTCACATCCATTGCCAGCTTTTTTACTTTATATAGCTCACCTTTGGCATCTTTTACCGGGGTATAGGTAGCCCTTAGCCATACTTCGTTGCCGTGTTTGCTTATATGTTTAAACTCGGCACTATGACTTTTGCCCTGGCGTAGTATATTCCAAAAATCAGCGTATTCCTGGGATTGAGCGTGTGCTTCTTCGATAAATATTTGGTGATGTTGGTCTTTTATTTCGTTTTGGGTATAACCCATCAGGTTTAAAAATAACTGGTTGGCTTTGATAATTTTGCCATCCATGTCAAATTCAATCGCGCTAATGGTGCTGTCAATGGCGGCAAGGTTACTCGAGAGTTCTTTTTCTTTATGAATCATTACCTCCTGCATTGCCTCAAGTTCTTCGTTATTCTCCTTCAGTACTTGCTGCGACTGTTCAATTTTTTGGAGGTGTCGGGTGTTTTGCAGTTCTAGTTTTTTTCTCTCGGTAATATCAGATACAAACTTGATGATTTTATAAGGCTTATTGTCTACATCAAGTATAGGGTTATAGATGCCTTTTACCCATACAGGGTCACCGTCTTTGTTCACTTGCATGAATTCACCTTCTATAGGTTTTCCATTTTTGAGTTGATGCCAAAATTGTTGGTACTCATCGGTCTGGGCGTCTTGAGCACTTACAAAAAGTCCATGGTGTTTGTGTATTACTTCTTCTTTTTGGTAACCCATCAATTGCAAAAACTGTTGGTTGGCATCCAGTACCTGCCCTGTGAGGTCAAACTCTACCACTGCCATAGAGCGATCAATGGCAGCAAGCTGGTTGCCCAGGTCTACCCGAAGGTTTTTTTCTTCGGTTACATCCATTGCCAGCATGATTACTTTGTAGGGTTTGCCTTCGCTGTTTTTTACCGGGGTATAAGTAGCCATGAGCCACAGTTCCTTGTCATTATTTGCCTGCTGTTTGTACTCGGCGTTGTGGCTTATATCGTTGCGTAAGTCTTGCCAAAACAATGCGTAGTCTTGAGATTGAGCGTATTCTTTACCTACAAATATACGATGGTGTTTGCCTATTACCTCTTCGCTGGTGTAGCCCATCAAGTCTAAAAACAATTGATTGGCACGTAGTATTTTGCCCTCCAGATTAAATTCAACCGAACTAATAGTGCTATTGATTGCCTTGACTTGCCCTGAGAGTGCTCCTTCTTTTTGTCGAAGGTCTTCCTGTATGGCAACTAATTCTTCCATATTTTGGCGTAGTTCTTCTTCTGTGGTTCTTACTTGCTCCAACTGAAGCTCATTCTCCATTTCCAGCGTTTTTCTATCAGTGATATCAGCGGTATACTTTACTATTTTATAGGGCTTGCCATCGAGCCCCAACACAGGGTTATAGTTTCCTTTGATCCATTTTTTTTGCCCTTTTTTATCAATCCGAATAAACTCTCCTTCTATAAATTTACCTTGACGCAATTGATGCCAAAATTCTTGATATTCTTTGCTTTGTGCCTCGCCTATTTCCATAAAAATACTATGGTGCTTGCCTTTGATTTCTTCATTGCTGTAGCCCATCATATTCAAAAACAGTGGATTGGCATCAAGAATATACCCATATAGGTCAAACTCTATGACCGCTGAAGAACGTTGTAGGGCAGTCATTTGGTTGATCATGTCTTGCCGCATTTGTTTTTCCCTGGTAACATCCATTGCCAGTTTTATTACTTTATAGGGTTTGCCTTCCGGGGTTTTTATAGGGGTATAAGTAGCTCTTAGCCACACCTCTTTACCTGTTTTGTTGCGGCGCATATACTCTGCGCTGTGGCTTTTGCCTTGTCCCAACTCTTGCCAGAAATGGGCATACTCTTGAGACTGGGCATATTGAGTATCTACAAATATTTGATGGTGTTGCCCTTGTATTTCTTCGAGCGGGTAACCCATCAGGTCTAAAAACATTTGATTGGCTGTAATGATATTGCCCTTGGTGTCAAACTCAATCGAACAAATGGTATGGTTGATGGCTTCAGCACGTGCTGAGAGCGCCGCTTCTTTTTGTAACAAGGTCTCTTGAGTAGCAATGAGTTCTTCCATATTTTGGCGTAGCTCTTCTTCTACTGCTTTTACCTCTTCTAGTTGAGCCTCGTTTTGTATTTCCAGTGTTTTTTTATCTGTAATATCAGAGGCATGCTTTATTATTTTATAAGGTTGTCCCTCTGGGTTTAGTACAGGATTATAGCTGCCCTTGATCCATTTTTTTTCTCCATGTTTATTGATCTGGCTAAATTCCCCTTCGATAAAATGACCATTACGCAGCTGATGCCAAAACTGTTGATAGGCTTTGCTTTGGGCGTGATTTGCTTCTACAAACAGTTGGTGGTGCTTGCCTATGATCTCCTCTTTGGTGTAGCCCATCAGCTGTAAAAACAGTGGGTTAGCATCTAAAATATTGCCCGCCAGGTCAAACTCTACCATTGCTGATGAACGTCCTATAGCATCAATCTGGTTTTTTATGTCTTGTTGCAACCTTTTTTCCTGGGTTACATTCATTGCCAGCTTTATTACCTTATAAGCCACTCCATGTTGGTCTTTGATAGGGGTATAAGTAGCCCTCAGCCACACTGCTTTTCCTGTTTTGCTCAGGCGTTTAAACTCTTCACTATGGCTTTTGCCTGTGCGCAGGTGCTCCCAAAAATATTGGTATTCCTGCGTGTTGGCGTAGGCTTGGTCTACAAACAATTGGTGGTGTCGGCCTACGAGTTCGTCAAGAGAATATTCCATCAGGTCTAAAAACAGCGGATTGGCATCCAGTATCTCACCTTGCAGATTAAACTCAATCGAACAAATGGTGTGGTTGATGGCTTCTACCCGCCCCGACAATGCTTCTTCTTTTTTCACGAGGGTTTCCTGCGTAGCCACCAACTCTTCCATGTTTTGGCGCAAAGCTTCTTCTCTCGCAATCAGTTCAGCTTCTAGTTTTTGAGCTTCTTTGAGTAGTTTTTGGGTTTTGAGATTGTTTTGAATGCTGTTGAGCATGGCCGCTACGTTTGTTGTCAACCGCTCTAGTAGTTCGAGGTGTTTTTTTTCAATGCTTTTCAAATACATCAATTCTACTGCACCATATACCTCACCATTGAATATAAGCGGTATTGCTGCTATGCAACTCCCCGAAATACTTCCAGTGGTGCCTGTCAATACCAGTGAGCCATCTTGGATATCGTCCCATACAATGATTTCCTTGCTTTTGACTGATTGCCCTATCAACTCTTCACCTATTTTAAACTTCTTGTTTTGGGGCAAACAAGCATATCCTGCCAGGGCTTCGATGAGTTGGTTGTCGGTATTGAGGCTAAAAAAGGTGCCTTTGAGGGCTTGGGTGAGTTTTGCCAGGTGTAAAATGACCACATCGGCAAAAGTTTCGAGGGGTTGACCGTAATTACTTCTTAGTATATCATCAAACTTGGCAAGGTTAGAGTCTATCCAAAGGCGTTCTTTCATTTGACTATTTTCTGCCAAAAGTTGATCTTGTATAGGCACAGGAGCCTGATCTTGTTGCATTTCTTGATGTTGATTCTGCATTCCTCAATGTATTTTCTCAGTTCGTATTTTTAGGGGGGGTATGTAGCATACCAAAACAACTATCTGGTGTATCATCTTGTTATAAGATTGAAGGGGCGCATGTTACATCATATTATTTATTGCATTGTTTTCAGGAGTTAGGAAATATAAACCAGCTATTCGTTTTAAACAAATAAAGCGCTGTTAGTGCTGGTTGAAGGCTTGTTTTATTGGGTAATTAAGGTATAACAAAAAATATTTGATTGTTTAGGTAAGCCTCCAGCAGTTGAGTATCTAAGACACATTAAGTAAGTGAAAAAAAAAGTGTATTCCAATTTTTGGCAAGCGATAATCATTGCTTTGTACCATATTTTTCAGGCAAAATGATTGTCTCGTTTTTATCGTGTGTTTGTCTAATTTTTGTCGCGCTTTTTATTGCTTATCACAGGTTTAGGTAAGAAATTTGGTGCAATGATCTGGCTTATGGAAAAATCAAGACGCTCGACAGGGATAAAACTGGTGGCAACTATAGCAAATACGTTTTTGCTGATTTATTTTACCTTCCAGTTGCTCAACCAACCTTTTGTACATGGCAATGAAGTTCCTTTGATTCAGGGGGTTACTTATTTTAAAAACATAGTACTCAACCTGGAAGACAAACCCCATCATAAAGACTTGATGTTTATAGATGTGGCCTATGACAAGCAGATGATTGAGAAACTAGACACCAATGGGTTTCCTATAGGCAAGCAAGCCATTACTGACCGCAAAAAACTGGCAAAGTTTTTCAAAGTGCTCAATCGAAAACCTTCGAATCAGAAGTTTGTGATTTGTGATATTTTCTTTGCCGACCCTGCCACAATAGACGAGTGTGCAGGAGACAGCGTATCGGCTGATGTAGCTCTTAGAGGCGAGCTGGCAAAAATGAAAAACATTGTGTTATCTTATCATTTTAAAGAAGATAAAGACAGCCTTGATCTGCCCATTTTTAAAGTACCTCCACGGGGCATTGCCGACTATGCCACTACTAATAATACTTTCCTGAAGTTTAACTTGTTGTACCGCGACTCCATCAAATCGTCACCCTTGGTGATGTATGAAACCTTGCACAAACAGTCGCTGAAAAAAGGTAAATGGTTTTACTGGCTCAATGGCAAGCGTATACTTAAGTCGTTTATTGTCGATTTTAAGGTGCGCAACTATGATTTATTTGTGTCGAAAAACCGCTATAAGGTAGACAACCTTGATGCTTTGCTTACCCTGGATGATGAAGATATACTGGCACACGTCAAAGACCGAATCATTGTGGTGGGTGATTTTCAGAGCGACAAACACGAAACCATTTATGGCGAAACGGTAGGGCCACTTATTTTACTCAATACCTACCTTGGCCTGCTCAATGGTGACAATGTAGTTACCCCGACGTTTTTAATTTTCTTATTTGGCTGTTTTTTTTGCTTGTCAATAATGATCTTTTATCCTGCCAATCGTTTCGAAAGTTGGCTTAAAAATACTTTTGAAAACACCCAGTTCAAATCTGCAATTACTTTATTGAGCTATATGTCGCTGCTCATTGTTACCTCAGCGCTTTCTTTCTTTTTGTTCAATATTCACCTCAGTATTTTGTTGCTTACTATTTATTTGTATGTGCTCAAAAACATTGTGCGTTTGATTTATCGCAGGTTAGGTTGGCTGGAAAAAAACGTGTCAGAAAATGAGCAAAAGGCTACCTTGGCTTAGGAATGGTGAGAAATTAAATTACCATTCTTGAGGTAGAGGTTTTGTTTTGAGACGAGGCTATTTTTTGCGCCCATAGAGCTTGAATTCCGAACTTGATTCGGAACAGCGCTACGGGCAATAAAAATAACGAAGTATCAAGGCGAAAAATCACCCCTCAGAGTGTAAATTTATTTTTGAACAATTCCTTAGTCAGGGGAGGGAGAGAGGACTGTTTTTATAATGTTTATCTGTAAAAAGTGTAGAGTCATTTGGAAACAATGTGCAGGAGGTATTTTGGCGCATTCATCAGCCATTGTTCGTGCTAAAGCAAGAAAAGGCATATTGGAGTTGGCTCCAATATGCCTTTTGTCTTTTTATAAGTGATGCCTATAACAGGGCAAGCAGTATAAATACAAGACCTACCACAATCAATATCCAACCAATGATGTTGAGCACAGGCAAGAAACTTAAGATCAGTCCAACCAGAATCAAAATAACCCCGATTTTCATATTGCCACTTAAGGCTTTGCGTTCATACTTTTCCTGAAGCCTTTTATTGCCTTTTTTTTCTGCTTTGGCGGCCTTTTTCAAGTACCTCTTTTTGCGTTTTTCGGCTTTTTTAACAGATCTTTTGATCAACCACTTGCCTACACGCGAGTTTAAAAATTTTTGAGCTCTTTTGATTTTTCTTTCTGTACGACGGGCTTTTCGTGCAGCTTTTTTGGCAGCGCGCAATTCCTTTTTCGACAACGTTTTGGTAACAGGAGCTTCTGTAGTTACTTTTTTTGCTGGAGCATCTACCACTACTGTTTCAGTTTTTATCACCTCCACTTCCGGAGTCGTTACGGGCATCTCTGCCATCGCCTCATCATTTGCCATCAATTGGCTTTGGGCATTACTTACCACAGGAAACGCCAACAATGCGCCTAAAGTAATGGATCTTAAAAAGTTTTTGATATGCATACAAAAAGAGTTTAATAAGATTAAAAAAAGACTGTATTAAATAACACTATAAATTTCTGTTTTCCCAACAATTAAGTAAGTAAATAGAGTAAAATAAGCAGTAGACCCAACGACGCCAGCACAATGCCTATGATGTCGAAAGGGCTCAGTTTGCCCAGAGCAAAGAAAAACAATGCACCAATAATTATCAATAAAAGCCCCGTTTTAACATTGCCCCGTCTCTTGTGTTTTTTCAGTTTTGTAATGTCCTTACCTTTGGCAAGCCAGCGCTGTTTTTTTCTTTCATATCTTTTGGCTTGCCTTTTTTGCCTGCGCTCTTGTTTTTTGAGGGCACGTTTAATCAACCATTTACCTATGCGGCTATTCAAAAAGCGTTTCATCCTGGCTTTTTTGCGGGCAAGTTTTTGCCGTTTTTTGGTTTCACTGCGCAACTCGACAGGTGTTTTATAAGGCAACGACGGGGCATCAGCTGCTAAGGCTGTGCTCGCCAAAGTGTGCTTATCAAAAGAAACTTTAAATGCGTATGCCGATGACACATTGATAATGCTGAGCAATACAAAAGCAACAGACAGACGTTGGCATAATTTCTTCATATTCATATTATATTATTATGAGTGGTGAAATAGTTGTTTCACCTGTTTTTTACTAAAAAAATGATGGTGATAAGTAAAAGTGTATTGTATAGGCAGTTTTTTTAAGGTAAACAAAAGCAGTACATAAGACCAACAAATAAAATCTTAAAAGTTGAAGTTCGCAAAGTTTTTTAAAAGTTTGTATCCTGTCTGACCATGGCTTTTAGGCAAGGTAATGTCTGTGAAACTACTCTACCCTACTATTTTTCACCTCGGTTTGTGCCTCCACAAATCGCCCCGTCATAGAGCTTGGGAACCGTGTTTTTCAAGGTTCCGATCAGCTCGTGGAGACACCATAGCCGTCAGGTTAAGAGGAGCATAGTAAAAAATCACTTAAAAAATACCTTCACCGCCTCAGCGAGTGTCCCCACGCGCTGATCGAATCGCCAAAACTTGGGCACTGAAAGATATTTCAGGGGTAAAAAAATAGTAGCCTGACGGCTATGGTGGAGACACGAGCTGAGGCGATGACTGTACTTTTGAAAAAAAAGCTGGGTAGAGTACTGTGAAACAACAATCCCCTGACAAAACATTTGGTTTCGTCAGGGGATTGTTCACCTTGTTTTACAGCAATTTTTCAGGGTTATTTCCTTCCAGTTTCGGCGGCAGCCTCCTGATCTATTTTTTTTGTTACCACTATTACTATGGGGCGCAGTGCCACGTTCGACACTACCTTGTTCATGCCTGGCTTTAGCACCTCACTAAAGCTTTTGTCAAACTTGCTGAATTTGTTTTTGGTAACAACCTGTACAAACGAAGGTTTGTCGGCAGGCAACTTTATCTCATACTGCCCATTGATCTTACTTTGGGTCTGGGCAATCACTGTTCCGGTGTTGGAGTCTTTGATGATTACGGTGGCGCTTACGCCCTTTTGGGTAGAAGCATTGGTCACTATGCCTGCAATCATCAGTTGCTTGGCTATTACCACTTCTTTTGGGGTAAGGGGCACGTTAGATACAACTCGGTTGAGCCCGGTTTTAATAACAGGGCTAAAACTCTTGTTGAAGCTGTCAAAATCTTTTTGGGTAACTTCCTGGACAAAGTTGGGGCTACTTACGGGCAGTTTTATCTTATATAATCCGGTCAGCGGATTGCTTTGCACCTGTTTGATTATTTTGTTGGTTTTGGTATCTCTTATCACAATGGTAGCTTGCATTCCACGTTTGGTTTTTTTGTTGGTGACTACCCCCGTAATGAGCAAACGCTTGCCACTGCTTACTACACTGGAGCTACCTGGGCTCAGGGGTACATTAGACACTACTTCGTTGAGTCCGTTTTGGAGCGTAGGATTAAAACTTTTACTAAAACTACTAAAGTTTCGTTTTTTTACTTCCTGGATGAAGTTGGGACTACTGGTAGGCAGCATGATTACATACTTTCCAGTATAAGAGTTGCTACGTGCAGTAGTGATCACGCGTTTGGTGCGGGCGTCTTTAATGGTAATGGTGGCACTCATTCCTCTTTTGGTAGAAGCATTGGTTACTATGCCCGAAATCATCAAAGTAACTGAAGGTTTGATTTGAGGATTGGCGTTTTTTACATCGGCATAATAAATATCCCCTTGCCTTACAAAATAAGCATCTTGCCCTGAAGCAGGCATAATAAAACCATAATCGTCGAGGTAAGTATTGAACGGAGCCCCCAGGTTTACTACTTTGCCGTGGCTGCCATCGGGGTTAATGGTTGTTTTCAAAATTTCTAAACCTCCGTAACCTCCATAACCATCTGAAGCAAAAAACAAGGTCTTGCCGTCAGCTGCCAAAAAAGGTGATCGTTCATTGCCACGAGTGCTTACCGACAGACGGCGCAAATAAGACCAACGACCGTAGCGTCCGCGGCGGCTGATATACAAATCCATTTTACCATTGTACACCCCCACTGCTACAATAAAGGTTCGACCATCTGCCGACATGGTGGCACCATCGGTGGCGTAATTGTTAGGACCTCGATTATACCGTTGTTTGAGGGCACGTTCTTTGAAAAATTGATTGATGCCTTCGCCCAAACCTTGCGGAAAAGACCAGCGGGTACCTTTAAGCCTGGCTTTGTAGTAAGGACCTCCTTTGCGTTCCCAGGCGCCATACCAACTCTGGAAGTATACTGTTTGCCCGTCGGGTGATATATTGGGTTCGTCTTCGCCCGAACGGGAGTTTACCGTGCGTGGCAAACAAGTAGGGTATCGCCAGTTGCCGTTTACCCGGCGTGAGTACCATATATCACCATCATGTTCCCACTTGCCCCGGTAGCGGGTGTAGCGCGGGGTAGACCAGCTTTGTTGCCCGCGCCCTGACATAAAAAACAAGGTTTTGCCATCGGGTGAAATAGATAAGTTGGTTTCGCGGTATTTAGAGTTGAGCATGTGCAATGCCTTGATCTTGATTTTGCCGGGGTGTTTCAGAATTTTAGGCACTTGAAATTGTGCCTGGGCTACCTGCCAGACAAATGTAAAGATCAGTGTGGCAGTAATATATTTTGAATAATTAAGTTTCATAATATGGTGTGTCTAACTAAGGTGTATAATTAATTATACCTTTCATGGACAAAAAAGTTAACAAACATAAAGTTATTAATTGGCTCTGCCAGTTTCGGCAGCTGCTTCTTCTGCTTTTTTAATTATTTTCTTGGTGACCTTGGTAGGTGTAGGTGGTTTTTTGGCAATTATTTTTTTCTCCTTGGGTTGCAACACAATATCAGCTTCTACCTTGTTGAGTCCATTGTTTATTTGAGGGTAAAACCCCTTGGAAAAGGTTTCAAATCCTTTTTTTCTGACAGTTTGAATAAAGTTACGGTCGGTTATTGGAATCATTGTGGCGTATTGTCCAGTCACGGAGTTGCTGGTAGTACGCGTAATGACCCTGCCAGTTTGGGCGTGCATAAATGTAATGATGACTCCCATTTTTTTGTCATTTTTGCCATTTTTTACTATTCCAGTCACCATCAGTGTGGCTATGTTGGGTTTAAGCTCAGGGTTGGCGTCTTTGGTATCGGCAAAATAAATATCGCCTTCGCGGATAAAGTAAGCTTCGTTGCCTGAGGCGGTCAGGGTAAAGCCGTAATCGTCAAGGTAGGTATTAAAAGGGATGCCCAGGTTTACAACTTTGCCATGGCTGCCATCTTTATTGATGGTGGTTTTGAATATGTCGAGTCCCCCATACCCCCCGTACCCACTGGAAGCAAAATAAAGGGTTTTGCCATCTGCCGCAAGGGTAGGGGAGCGTTCGTTGCCCATAGTGCTTACAGACAACCGCTTGAGCAAAGACCATCTGCCCCGGCGGTCTTTGCGGCTAATGTACAAGTTCATATTGCCCGAATAAGGCCCTACTGCCACAATAAAAGTTTTGCCGTCTGCCGACATAGTGGCTCCATCGGTGGCCAGCTCTTGCCCCAGCTCTTGGCGACGCTGAAAAAAAGCATTGATGCCTCCCCCCAAACCCTTGGGACGGCTCCAGTAGTTGCCATACAAACGCGCCGAATAATAAGGGCCTCCCTTGCGCTCCCAGCCACTGTACCAACTCTGAAAATACACTCTTTGCCCGTTGGGTGATACATTGGGTTCGTCTTCACCGTTGTCGGTATTGATGGTGGCAGGCAAAGCACGTGGCATCAACCATTTTTTACCCATTTTCTGCGAGTACCATATATCACCAGAATACTCTAGTTTGCCTTTCCAAAGGCGTGAAGGTCTGCCCGACCAAGGCTGTCCTCCGCGCCCTGTCATAAAAAACAGGTACTTACCATCGGGTGATATACATACGTTGGTTTCGCGGTAACGCGAGTTAAGTTGATAAAGATTTTTTACTTTTATTCGTTTGGGGTGTTTTAATATTTTGGGTGCTCTAAACTGAGCAAATGTAGTGGTACAGGTAAGCAGGAAGCAAACAAGTATGACCCATTTCCAGACTATTTTCTCATTCATTATACTGTCGCTGTTTTTGGTTTTTCAATCTTCAACATATAGAACCACGCAAAATTAATTTTCTGTATGTTTTTGTAAAATTAATTTACATTAAAAAAAAGAGTATATCAAATTAAGGCAACTTGTTTCATTGTTTATTACGTAGGTAATATCAATTAAAAAAAAATAAAATTCCTTTGGTGAGGAAAAAAAAACGGATATATTGAGAAAAATCAAAAGAATTGAGGGCAAGTGAAACAAAATAATTCCTCTACCGTGTTGAAATACTTCACTGCTAAGTGAATAGCTAACATATTAATTGAATACCAAAAACGAACGATCCTCCATCATAGAAAAGAGATGTAATTAAAAGTTCAGGCAAGACCTGATGATTGTAAATACCAAGACCAGAGCTATGCGCTCGCCTGCTGTTGAGTAGCTACTCAACCTATAAGAAAAGACTAAATACGAACATAACTTATATAAAAAACAATGGATGTAAATGAAAGCATAGGCAACAACACCTATATATTGTTATGAGCTGTTGCTCCACGTCTTATATTAGTAACACAAATAATTTATGGAATCGACTCCAAAGTTTGAATGCACTTTGGTTAAAAAGCAGAAGATTAGGTTTGTTAATTCTATATCTTTTAGAATACGACTGCCATCGAGCAAAATGGTGCATACATCGATAAGCTTTAGTTGCATGTAAGTTTTCATCGTAGGTTTACCAATACCTGTTACTTCGCTTTATACATTACGAACGGCTGTTTTTTCTTAAATGCAAGCACAAATGACAAGATTTTTTACAAAACCCTCTTTTACATTTTTTACCCTGGTTTTTTTAGGTGCGGTTCAGTTGGCAACTGCCCAAACTGCTGACTTTGCACCACAAATTGTTGCCAATGGATGCCAGGTGGCAACTTATCGTTTCAATGACGCTACCAATTATGGAGGCACTGGTAAAACCACCGCCAATGTGTGCTATGAGTGGGACTTTGGCAACAGCAATGGTATCACCAAGGTAATAGCCACCGCCAATAGTGGAGGGCGTCCGGTAACCAGCCCGGAAGCTTCGTATACTTCTTCGGGTACCTACAATGTCAGGCTAAGGATTTTTGACCACGATGGCACCAACTGTACCAATACTTTGGTGAGTGAGGTGACCAAAACAATTGTAGTATATGACGAGCCCTCGCCAAGTTTTACTACATCTACTACCTTTGGCTGTGTGCCTTATACGGCTACCTTTCAGGATCAAACAGATGTTTCGAGCAATTTGGTAGGAGCCATTGAAGAATGGACCTGGAATTTTGGTGATGGAAATTCTATTACAGTCAATTCGGCTGCACCAGTAAATCATACCTATACCATCCCTGGCGACTATCAGGTAACCCTGACTGTAAAGACCAATGCCGGAGGCTTGGTGCAGTGTTCGGGGTCGCTGGCAAGGCCCAACCTGGTAAGGGTAAGACATACCCCTACTGCTGGCTTAAACCTAAGCAGTGCCCAGCCTTGTGCCGTGCCTTATATTGCGAGTTTTCAAAGTACTTCTACTATCCCTTCTACACCATCGCCTCCTGGCAATATTACTACCTACAACTGGACTTTTTATGACGCTGATGGCACCACAGTGCTGGCCACCAGTAGCGACCAAAACCCAAGCAATGCGGTTACCTACAATGCTTTTGGTACTTATAGGGTTACTCTGCAGGTTACTTCGGCCGATGGTTGTACAGACATAGCCGATATACCCAATGCGGTGGTCATTACCGACCATACCACTGATTTTACGATACCTACCAAACCCCCTTGTGTAAACGAAAGCCTTACTTTTACCGAAACATCTTCGGCAGGAGCCACGGGGTATGCCTGGGCTTTTGGCGATGGCAACACCTCTACCACCCAAAACGGTACCCATACTTATGCAGCAAGCGGTACCTACAATGTAACTTTGACTACTACTTTTTCGGATGGGTGTACTGAGTCGGTAACCAAGCCAGTAACGGTGAATGATTTGCCTGATGCTACTTTTCAGGTATCGCCTACGGTAGGCTTGTGCGAAGTACCCAAAGCTTTTACCTTTACTCCCAACATTGCCGATGCCCCAGGCATTACTTACCAGTGGAACTTTGGCGATGGCAATGTATTGGGGGGAGGGTCTTCTACCAGCAGGATAGCAAACCATACTTACACCGATTTTAACACTTATACTGTTACGTTGACTGTGACTTTGCCAGGTCCTGAGTTGTGTTCTCGAACCGAAACTTTTAATATTCCAGTACTTGAGCCCTCGCTTGACTTTACTTTTTCTCCCGATCCTGCCAAAGGGTGTCAGCCTTTGATGGTGACATTTACTCCTACCAACATTGTAGCCAACGAAGCCATTGCCAGTTATATCTGGACCTTTGGCGATGGCAATACCCAAACAGTGACAGGGCCTACTCCCTCTCCTTATACCCATACTTATACTGCAGGAGGAACCTATAGTGTAGACCTGGAGATTGTGACTACCAACGGGTGTAGAAAAAACATTACTAAAAACAATATTATTTTTGTGGGTGAACCCCCGGTAATCAACGACATTACTTTTAGTCGCACAGGTTGCCGCCGCGATGGTACAGGAACGGGTATTACCCTTACTCCAGTTTTTGGCGCAGTGACCGCTGATAGTATAAGCTGGGATTTTGGTGATGGCAACACTTTAGAAGATGGCACGCTACCATTCAATACTACACACTTGTTTGACCAAACCGGAAACCTTACGGTTACTTTAAAAGCCTACTTTAATGGTTGTGAGGTAGCAGTTCCTTTTACTAAGAATATTCAGATCGATGGGCCTGTTTCTAAATTTGTAACTGTTGATAATATTGGTTGTGCCAGTGGTTCTACCATTACGTTCAACAATATGACCAGTCTGGATGCCCTCAATGGTACCACTACTTATACCTGGGACTTTGGCGATGGCACACCTCCTCAGTCCTTTACCTCAAAACAGGCAGCCCTCACCCATACGTATGCTACCCCTGGCGATTATACCGTAAGATTGACTTCTAGCAATGATGCTGCGCCAGTGTGTACCGATTACATGGAGATACAGGTAAGAATTACCGCGTCTAATGCCTCTTTTACGGCATCAGCCACCGATATTTGTCGTACTACCCCAGTAACCCTTACCAATACCTCTACCACTACCGGTAACGGTACCATTGTTCAGTGGCAGTGGGACTTTGGCGATGGTACCTCAGTTACCAATAACAATGGCAACCCGGTCACCCATACTTATGTGCCCAGGGCTACCCCTTATACGGCGGTATTGACCATTACCGAACAAGATGGTTGTACGTCTACCAGTGCTCCAGTAAACATCAATGTAAGAGGACCATTGGCAGACTTTAATACCCCGGCTACAGTTTGTCAAAACCAAGCTGCTACATTTACCGATGCTTCTACTGTACAACCTAATACCAACAATATTGTAAGGTGGGAGTGGAACTTTGGCGACCCGGCAAGTGGGGTAAACAATACAGCTACTTTTACTACTGCTACCAACCCTACTCACCAGTTTAGCTCCCCTGGTACCTACACGGTTACTTTGAGGGTGGTAGACAACGACGCTACAGTAGGCCCTTGTGAACATACCATTACCAAGCAAATAGAAGTATTACAACCACCTGTGCCTACTATAGTCACTCCACGCGATACGTTTTGTACGGCAGACCCTGGACCCATTGCATTTGATGCTTCGGGTACTACTGGTAATATTGTAAGCTATACCTGGGACTTTGGCGATGGTGGGGCGGGTACTACTTTTGGGGGTACTTCGGCTACTCCTTCGCATACCTATACTGCCGATGGTTTGTATACGGTTACTGTTACCGTGTTGGATGTGAATGGTTGTTCGGCTTCTGTGTCAAAAAATATTGTAACCATCTCTCCTGATGTGGAGATCAGGGCGAATGGATTAACTACTGACCAAGTGGTGACTTGTCCACCTGGAAATATCAACTTTACTGCTGATCCATTGCCCAATGCTGCTACGACTAAGGTCACGAGCTGGCAATGGGACTTTGGCGATGGCAATGTGGCCAATGTACAAAACCCACCTACCCATACTTATTTGTTTCCGGGTAGTTATACTGTAAAGCTAACCGCAGTAACTGAAGCAGGCTGTACCATTGTAAAAACACTTTCCAATTTCATATTGGTACAAGGTCCAGAGGGTACTTTTACTTTTACCCCTGACGAAGTTTGTTATACAGGCACGGTTGCTTTCCAGATTACTGGTCTTACCAATGTGTCTACTTATCAACTTGACTTTGGTAATGGTACGGCAACGGCAGTAACGCCTGTGCCCGGTGGAACCAACTCAAGTACTATCATTAACGAAGTGGGTACTTATAATGGTCCTGGTGTTTTTACTCCTATCCTTACACTAGTAGATGGCACAGGCTGTACCGTAGCTTACCCTTCTCGTATTGGACCTGTAACAGCCAGTGGTAACCCGACGGCGAATTTTACCTGGAACAATGGGGCAAGCGGGAGCATTTGTAGAAATGTACAGTTTACTTTTGATGACTCCAGTACCCCTGATGCGGCTTCTATACCCAACCCGGCACTACAGGCAAATATTACTACCCGAGAGTGGACTATTTTTGATGGCACAGGGGGAGGAGCTTCGCCAGTGGCAACCTTGAGCGGTTCGTCTGTCAATTATACTTTCCCAAGTGCAGGTAGTTTTGATATTAGGTTGAAAGTGACCACGGGCTTTGGTTGTACCAATGAAATTACCAAAACGGTGACTGTAGTAGAGCCCAATATCACTGCCGCTTTTACTTTTAGTCCTAACAACATTTGCCCCGAAGAACAAGTAAATTTTGACGCAAGTACCTCTACCAGTACCAGTGGTGGTGGTCCTTTGCCATTGCAGTATGCCTGGCGCTTTATCAACGATGCTACTGGTACTGTGGTAGGAACTGCCAATATTGAACAACCAAGCTTTAAGTTTCCTACGGCGGGAGTTTTTAATGTAGAGCTGACCGTAACCGATGCCGTGGGCTGTACCAATGGGTCTACAGTAACCCAAGCCATTACAGTACAACCCAAACCCCAGTTTAGTACAGGGCCATCGGATGCTACCATTTGTTCGGGCGATACCCCAGTTACATTTAGTGCTACTGTCACAGCAGCTACTTTAGCAGTGGCCGATGTAAACTATCAGTGGCAGGTAGACGATGGTGGTGGGTTCATTGATTTGAACAACAACGCTACTTATGCTGGAACCAACGGTACCTTAAGTGGTGCGTCGGCTACTACCGACCTGGTATTGACTAACCCTGCCATTACTTTGAACGGGTACCGCTACCGTTGTGTGATTCAGCAGGTAAATACTACCCAGTGTAGAGATACTACCAATATAGTTACCCTGATTATTAACCAGGCACCTACGCCTTCCAATGCTGGCACCGATCAAAATCTTTGTGATGTAAATACTACCAACCTTGCGGGTAATGTAGCTACCATTGGTACAGGACAATGGACCCAGGTAAGTGGCCCACCAGCCACCATAGCCAATGCCACTAGCCCCACTACAGCTATCAATGGTTTAGGGGCAGGAGTATATGTGTTTCGCTGGACGATAAGTAATGCACCTTGTCCACCCTCTACTGATGAGGTCACCATTACCAACTCGCAAAGCGCCAATGCCGGGCTTGACCAAATCACTTTGTGTAATGCAACCAACGCTACTTTGGGAGGAAACCAACCGGTAGGAACCGGATCTGCTGGAACCTGGTCGTTGGTGTCAGGTCCCAATACACCTACTTTTGCCGATGCCAGTGTGTTCAATACAACGGTCAGTAATTTGGTAGTGGGTACGTATGAATTGGAATGGCAAATTGCCGGGGCACCGGGTTGTGGTACTACCAGCGACCGGGTGATTATCCAGAATAACAGTATTCCTACTTTTACGGTGCAGCCTTCTAACGAGGTGATTTGTCAGGGACAAAATGTTACTTTTACCGTCAATGCCGGAGCCATTAACTATCAATGGCAAATAGACGATGGCAGCAATCCAGGCATTTTTGTAAATGTGAGCAATGGAGGTGTGTATAGTGGAGCCACTACTGCCTCGCTTACGGTTACGGGTGCACCAATTGCTTTGAACAATGCCAAATATCGTTGTGTGGTGACCAATGCTACTACCTCTTGTCAAAATACATCTAATGAGGTAACCTTAAGGGTAATACCCACCCCTGTCACCAACGCCACACCAAGCGCTACCAACGTGTGTCAGGGCAGCAATGTGACAGTAAATTTAGACGATACAGATGCGGGCTACCAATACCAACTACGTGTAGGCACTACTCCAGTGGCAGGGGTGGCAACCCTTACAGGAACGGGTGCAGCGATGAGTTTTGCTGCTTTTGCCCCAGCTACTACCGCTACCTACAATGTATTGGTTACAAGTACTTCCATTGGGGGCAAGTCTTGCGAAACCCAATTGGCGGGTACCTTTACGGTCACTGTAGACCCCACGCCTTCGGCAGCAGTGATTGGAGGTAATCAAGATATTTGTGGAGCCACTACTGCTACTTTATCAGCCACCACGCCTGCCGTAGGTACCGGTCAGTGGACAAGTGCTGGGCTTGCCGTGGTAGACAACCCTGCCAATCCTAATACTACAGTGTCGAACCTGCAAGTGGGTGCCAATCAGTTTACCTGGACAGTAACCAATGGTTCTTGCCCTCCGAATACGGCCACAGTAACTATTACCCGCTCTGAAGCACCTACTGCCAATGCCGGGCTTGACCAAACCATCTGCCCTGATAATATTAATTTAAATGCTACTAAAACACCAGTCGCAGCTGTAGGTACCTGGACAATTATTAGCAAACCTGCTACCTCACCAGATCCTACTTTTGCTGACGCCAATAGTGCTACGACCAACGTAAGTGGCTTGCAAAATGGGAGTTATACTTTCCGCTGGACAGTGGTAAATGGCAATTGCCCAGACGCTACTGATGATGTAGTAATTACGAGGGATGCCGCCGCAGTGACCTCAAATGCTGGCACCGATATTAATATATGTGCGACCACAGCTACTTTAAATGCTACAGCTCCTACTGCCGGAACAGGTACTTGGACTATCGAGTCGGGTGGGGCGGGTGCTACCATTACTAATACTGCTGACCGTACATCTACTGTCACAAACTTACCTGTGGGAACAACCACTTTGCGTTGGACAGTAGCAAACTCGTGTGGAAATGCTACCGATGATATAATTATTACTCGTTTTGAGGTACCTACGGCAAACGCAGGACTTGATCAGACAATATGCCCAGACAACCTTGATTTAAATGCGACTAAAACGCCAGCAATGGCTGTGGGTACTTGGACAATCATTAGCAAACCTGCGGCATCTCCAGATCCGACCTTTGCCGATGCCAACAGTGCTACTTCTAACGTAAGTGGTTTGCAAAATGGAAGCTATACTTTCCGTTGGACGGTAGTCAATGGTAATTGCCCAGATGTTACCGATGATGTAGTCATTACAAGAGATGCTTCTCCAAGCGTTTCAAATGCGGGAACCGACATCAATGTATGCGCTACTAATGCTACACTAAATGCTACAGTACCCACCAGTGGTACAGGGGTATGGAGTATTGTATCGGGTGGGGCAGGTGCTACTATTACCAATACGGCTGATCGTACTTCTACTATTACAAATCTACCCATAGGAACAACCACCTTGCGTTGGACGGTATCAAATGTTTGTGGGAATTCTACTGATGATGTGGTCATTACACGCGATGAGATACCTACTGCCAATGCTGGCTTGGGAGGCAACATTTGCGTAGACAACTTTACATTTAACGCTACTTTAACTCCTGCTTCGGCTACGGGGCTATGGACAGTTATTGCCAAACCGGGCGCAGCACCCAACCCTACCTTTGCCGATGCTACCAGTGCTACTACCAATGTAAGTGGATTAGCTGAAGGTACTTATACCTTCCGTTGGACAGTAACCAATGGCGTGTGTGCACCCGTTTCGTCTGATGTGACGGTGACCCGCGACCCCGCGCCAAGTACTTCTAATGCTGGGGCTGATCAAACGCTTTGTGCGGATAATACAACCTTGAACGCTGCTAATCCAACCAATGGAACTGGCGTATGGACTGTGGTAGCCGGAGGAGCAGGAGCAACCATTACCAATACGGCAAGCCGTACCTCTACTATTACAAGCCTGCCTTTAGGGGCAACTACTTTGCGTTGGACAGTGACCAATGCTTGTGGCACCTCTACTGACGAAGTAATTATTACGCGTGAAGAAGTACCTGTGGCAAACGCTGGTATTGACCAAACAGTTTGCCCTGACAATGCGATATTAAATGCCACCAAGTCTCCAGTAGTTGCGGTAGGCACCTGGAGCGTAGTAAGCGGACCAAGCGTGCCTACGTTTAGCAGTACTGCTGACCCATCTGCTACAGTGAGTGGTTTGGTGACTGGGGTATATGTATTGCGTTGGACAGTCACAAATAATACTTGCGGTTCGGTGTTTGACGATGTAACCATTACCCGTGATCCAGTACCGAGTGCATCTGATGCTGGAACTGATCAAACATTGTGTGCCGCCACTACCAACCTAAATGCAGTGGCGCCTACCAGTGGTACAGGGGTTTGGTCTATCTCTTCGGGAGGTGCCGGACTTACCTTTGCCGATGTAAACGACCGCACCACAGCAATCAACAATATTCCCTTGGGTGCTACAGTGCTCACCTGGACAGTAACCAATGCTTGTGGTACTTCTGCCGATCAGGTAACCATTACCCGCGATACCGACCCAACTACTGCTAGTGCGGGCACCGATCAAACGCTTTGTGGTACTTCGGGAGTGTTAAATGGCAATACACCTACTTCGGGCACAGGTACGTGGACACTGGTAAGTGGTGGCGGAACCATTGTGAATCCTAATAACCCCAATTCAGCCGTAATTAATTTGCCTGTGGGCAATAATGTATTTCAATGGAATATCACCAATGGTACTTGTGCTACCCCGTCTAGCGATCAAGTAACCATTACCCGTGAAGGTAGTGTGACTTTATCGGATGCAGGACCTAACCAAGTGGTTTGTTCTGGTACCAGTGTTACGCTTGCTGCCAATACTCCTACCAGTGGTACCGGGCAATGGTTTGTGAGTGCAGGTACAGGTACGATTACTAATAACTTAGACCCCAATACTACGGTGACTAGTTTGGGAGCTGGAATTAATACCTTTGAGTGGAGGGTGATAAACTCTTGTGCCACGTCTATTTCTACGGTAGACATAGAGGTAGCCAACAATACTACAGTAGCCAATGCCGGAGGCGATCAAACGCTTTGTGCCAATACTTCTACTACCCTAAATGGTAACAACCCAACCGTAGGTACCGGACAGTGGCAGATAGTATCGGGGCCAGGGTCTATTGCCAACCCCAACAGTTCTACTACCGTTGTCAATGGTTTGGTAGTAGGACAAACCACGGTTTTCCGCTGGACAATTACCAATGGCTCTTGCCCTTCTAACCAAGACGAAGTAAATGTTACGGTAACTGCGGCTCCTGTGGTAAGTGCTGGGACTCCCAACACGGTTTGTGGAACAGTTTCAGTATTGAATGGTTCAGATTTGCAAGCGGGTGAAACCGGACAGTGGACAGTAGAGGCTGGCTCAGGGGTGTTTTTAGATGGTACCGATCCTAAAACCGGGGTTTCGGGGCTTACCTCTGGAGCATTGAACCGTTTCCGATGGACGGTAACCAAAGCAGGTTGCTCACCAGTATCACAAACTGTAGATATTACCAGCGTAGCCCAACCAACAGTGAATGCAGGTTCTCCTCAAACGGTTTGTGCAACCACTGTTACACTGGACGCCAGCAATCTTGCTACAGGCGAAACCGGACAATGGACGGTAGAGTCAGGTACGGGTACTTTTCTTGACTTAACCGACCCTAAGTCGCAGGTAAGCGGACTGAGTGCTGGGTTGAACCGTTTTCGTTGGACTGCCACCAATGCGGCTGCCTCAGGTTGTACAGCATCGGGCACCGTAGATATTACCGTTATACCTCCACCTACAGTCAATGCAGGAACCAACCAAACAGTATGTGCTACTACTACTTTCCTGGATGCCAGCAATTTGGGCGCAGGTGAAACGGGACAATGGACTATAGAATCTGGAACAGCGGTATTTGTAGACGATACTGACCCTAAATCAGGGATTTCGGGTTTGACCTCAGGAGCCACCAATACTTTCCGTTGGACGGTTTCTAAAACGGGATGCCCGCCAGTATCGGAAACTGTGAATGTTACGGTAATACCACCACCTACGGTGAATGCAGGTTCGCCTCAAACCCTCTGTGCTACTACTGCTGTGCTTGATGCAAGTAACTTGGGCACAGGCGAAACTGGGGTGTGGAGCGTAGAAGCAGGCACAGGAACCTTTTTAGATGCTACTGATCCTAAGTCAGGCGTTTCGGGCATGACAGCTGGCGTAGTAAACCGTTTCCGTTGGACAGTGACCAAAACTGGTTGCCCTCCTATATCTCAAACTGTAGATATTACTGTAGAAGCTATCCCTACCACTGCCAATGCCAATGGTGACCAAAACTTATGTAATGTAACCTCGGCAACAATGAATGCCAATACGCCTACAGTGGGCACCGGGCAATGGCAAATTGTATCGGGTCCGGGTACCATTGCAGCGGCACAATTATCCAGCCCTAATGCAGTGGTGAATAACTTAAATACCACTACCCCTACTGTACTTAAATGGGTGATTAGTAATGGAGGTTGCCCACCTTCTGAAGATCAAATCACGATTACAGTAAATGGTCCACCTACTACCTCGGTAGCTGGAGCTGATCAAAGCCTGTGTAATGTAACTACCACCGCAATGGCGGCCAATACGCCTGTAATAGGTACGGGTACCTGGACAAAAATATCTGGTCCAGGTGTTATTGGGGCAGCTGAAATAAACAACCCTAGTGCTGCGGTTACTGGTTTGACTCCTGGTACTACTACACGTTTCAGATGGGTGATTAGCAGTGGAGCTTGTGGCTCTTCAGAATCTTTTGTAGATATTAGCGTAGACGCTTTGCCCACGACTGCGGCCATTGCTGGTGGCGACCAAACTTTATGTAACGTAACCACTACTACCATTACTGCCAATTCGCCTACAGTAGGCACCGGACAATGGCAGCTGGTATCAGGACCAGGTAATATTACCAATGTCAATGCAGTAAGTACCAGTGTGACCAGCCTAAACAGTACTACACCTACTGTAGTACGTTGGGTGGTCACCAATGGAGGGTGTACTTCGCAAGATCAAATCAATATTACAGTAAACGCAGCACCTACTACAGCAAGCATTCCGGCAGGAGATCAAAACTTGTGTGATGTTACGACAACGACTGTTACTGGAAACACCCCCACAGTAGGCACAGGTACCTGGACAAAAATATCTGGCCCTGGAACGATTGTATCACCTGGTAATGCTACTACTACAGTCAGTAATTTAAATAGTACTACACCCACGGTATTAAGATGGCAAATCACCAATGGTACCTGTAACTCTGACGCTCAGGTAACGATTGCAGTAGATGCGGCCGCTACTGTAGCCACTACCAATGGCGATCAAACCTTATGTGCCACTACTACCGCAAATATTATCGGAAACACGCCTACCGTAGGTACTGGGGCTTGGGTGAAAGTGTCAGGGCCTGGAAATATTACAGATATCAACAGTGCCACTACCACTGTTACAGGGCTTACTACGGCTACCCCCACCGTGGTACGTTGGACTATTACCAATGGAGCTTGTAATACCAATGCTCAGGCAACCCTTACATTAGAAGCAACTCCTACTGTTGCGGCGGCAGGTGCCGATCAGAACTTATGTAATGTAACCACAGCTACACTTGCTGCAAATAACCCCACGGTGGGTACCGGAGCCTGGCAAATTGTATCGGGTCCTGGCACCATTGCGGGAGCAGACTTGAACAATCCGAATGCGCCTATTACTGGTTTGAGTACTACTACGCCTACGGTAGCCCGTTGGGTGATTAGCAACGGAAGTTGTAGTTCACAAGATGAGGTGACCATTACAGTAAGCCCTGCGCCCACCACGGCTGCGGTAACAGGTGGCGACCAAACGCTTTGTAATGTAACAAGCACGACCATCACTGGCAACACGCCTACGGTGGGTACCGGAGCTTGGGTGAAAGTATCGGGTCCAGGTACGATTACCAATGTAAACAGTACTACAACAACGGTGACTGGCTTGAACAGCACTACCCCAACTTTTGTGAAGTGGGTAATTAGCAACGGAGGTTGCCCTGCTTCAGAAAATCAAATCAGCATTACAGTGAATGCCGCGCCTACGGCATCTAATGCCGGAGCTGATCAAACCTTATGTAATGTGACAAGCACTACGCTTGCTGCGAATAACCCCACAGTGGGTACCGGAACCTGGCAAATTGTATCAGGCCCTGGAACCATACTTCCTGCCCAGGTCAATAGTTCTACGGCTACTTTGAGTAATTTGAGTACAACCACGCCTACTGTGGTACGCTGGGTAATATCTACGGGTACAGGTTGTACTTCAAGTGATGATGCTACTGTATCGGTAGATGCTTTGCCAACGACCGCTACGGTCACTGGTGGCAACCAAGACTTATGTAATGTAACCACGACCAACATTACTGGAAATACCCCGACAGTGGGTACCGGAATTTGGGTGAAGGTATCAGGTCCTGGCACGATTACCAACGTAAATGCGGCTACTACTACGGTCACTGGTTTGACTAGCACTACTCCAACCGTAGTAAAATGGGTAATCAGCAACGGTAGTTGTACTGATTCTGAGAGCCAAATCAGCATCAATGTAAATGCTACGCCTACGGTGGCCAATGCTGGAGGCAACCAAACGCTTTGTAATGTGACCACGGCTAATATTAGTGGAAACACGCCCACAGTAGGTACCGGAGCTTGGGTGAAAGTATCGGGTCCAGGTACGATTGCGAATGTAAATGCGGCTTCTACCACGGTGACTGGCTTGAACAGTACTACCCCAACTGTGGTGAAGTGGGTGATTAGTAATGGTACTTGTACCGACTCGGAAGACCAAATTACCTTGACTATAGAGGCACTGCCTACGGTAGCCAATGCTGGTGGCAACCAAACCTTGTGTAATGTAACCACGGCGAGTATTACTGGAAACGCACCTACAGTAGGCACTGGGGTTTGGGTGAAAGTATCGGGTCCAGGTACGATTACCAATGTGAATGCCGCGTCTACCACGGTGACTGGCTTGAACAGTACTACTCCTACATTAGTGAAGTGGGTGATCAGCAACGGTAGTTGTACCGATTCGGAAGACCAGATTAGCCTGAGTGTAGACGCATTGCCCACGGTGGCATCAGTAACCGGAGGAGACCAAACATTGTGTAATGTAACCACGACCAACATTACTGGTAATAACCCGACAGTGGGTACCGGAATTTGGGTGAAAGTATCGGGGCCTGGCACGATTACCAACGTAAATGCAGCTTCTACCACGGTTACTGGATTGATTAGTACTACCCCAACCGTAGTGAAGTGGGTGATCAGCAACGGTACTTGTACCGACTCAGAAGACCAAATCACAATTACAGTAGATGCTTTGCCGACCACAGCAGCGGTCACTGGTGGCAACCAAGACTTGTGTAATGTAACCACAACCAACATTACTGGAAATGCCCCGACAGTGGGTACCGGAATTTGGGTGAAGGTATCTGGTCCTGGCACGATTACTAATGTAAACGTGGCTACTACCACAGTCACTGGATTGACTAGTACTACCCCTACTGTAGTGAAATGGGTGATTAGCAACGGTAGTTGTACCGATTCTGAGAGTCAGATCAGCATCAATGTAAATGCTACGCCTACGGTGGCCAATGCTGGAGGCAACCAAACATTGTGTAATGTGACCACGGCTAATATTAGTGGAAACCCACCCACGGTAGGTACCGGAGCTTGGGTGAAAGTATCAGGTCCTGGTACGATTGCGAATGTAAACCTGGCGAATACCAGTGTAACTGGCTTGAACACAACTACGCCAACTGTGGTAAAATGGGTAATTAGTAATGGTACTTGTACCGATTCGGAAGACCAAATCACCATTACAGTGAATGAAGCGGCCACGATTGCGGCGGCAGGTGCCGATCAGAACTTATGTAATGTAACCACAGCTACACTTGCTGCAAATAACCCCACGGTGGGTACCGGAGCCTGGCAAATTGTATCGGGTCCTGGCACCATTGCGGGAGCAGACTTGAACAATCCGAATGCGCCTATTACTGGTTTGAGTACTACTACACCTACGGTAGTCCGTTGGGTAATCACGAATGGAAGTTGTAGTTCACAAGACGAGGTGACCATTACGGTAAGCCCTGCACCTACTACGGCGGCAGTAACAGGTGGCGACCAAACCCTTTGTAACGTAACCAGCACGACCATCACTGGCAACACGCCTACGGTGGGTATCGGAGCTTGGGTGAAAGTATCTGGTCCTGGAACGATTACCAATGTAAACAGCACCACAACAACGGTGACAGGTTTGACGAGTGCCACGCCTACTTTTGTGAAATGGGTGATTACGAGTGGAACCTGTAATTCAGAAAATCAAATTAGCATTACAGTGAATGCAGCGCCTACGGTATCTAATGCCGGAGTGGATCAAACCTTATGTAATGTGACGAGCACTACACTTGCCGCGAATAACCCCACAGTGGGTACCGGAACCTGGCAAATTGTATCAGGCCCTGGAACCATACTTCCTGCCCAGGTCAATAGTTCTACGGCTACTTTGAGTAATTTGAGTACAACCACGCCTACTGTGGTACGCTGGGTAATATCTACGGGTACAGGTTGTACTTCAAGCGATGATGCTACTGTATCGGTAGATGCTTTGCCAACGACCGCCGCGGTCACTGGTGGCAATCAAGACTTATGTAATGTAACCACGACCAACATTACTGGAAATACCCCGACAGTGGGTACCGGAATTTGGGTGAAAGTATCGGGTCCTGGAACAATTACCAACGTGAATGCAGCTTCTACTACGGTGACTGGTTTGACTAGCACTACTCCAACTGTAGTGAAATGGGTAATCAGCAACGGAAGTTGTACCGATTCTGAGAGCCAGATCAGCATCAATGTAAATGCTACGCCTACGGTGGCATCGGTCACTGGTGGCGACCAAACGTTGTGTAATGTAACCACGACTAACATTACTGGTAATAACCCTACAGTCGGTACTGGCCAATGGGTGAAAGTATCAGGTCCTGGCACGATTGCGAATGTAAACCTGGCAAGTACCAGTGTAACTGGTTTGAACAGTACTACGCCAACTGTGGTAAAATGGGTGATCAGCAATGGCACCTGTACCGACTCGGAAGACCAAATCACGATTACGATCAATGAGGCTGCCACGATTGCAGCAGCAGGTGCCGATCAGAACTTGTGTAATGTGACTACAGCTACACTTGCTGCAAATAACCCCACAGTGGGTACCGGAGCCTGGCAAATTGTATCGGGTCCTGGCACCATTGCGGGAGCAGACTTGAATAACCCGAATGCGCCTATTACTGGTTTGAGTACTACTACGCCTACGGTAGCACGCTGGGTGATTACCAACGGAAGTTGTAGTTCACAAGACGAGGTGACCATTACGGTAAGCCCTGCACCTACTACGGCGGCAGTAACAGGTGGTGACCAAACGCTTTGTAATGTAACAAGCACGACCATTACCGGAAACACGCCTACGGTGGGTACCGGAGCTTGGGTGAAAGTATCGGGTCCTGGAACGATTACCAATGTAAACAGTACTACAACAACGGTGACAGGTTTGACTACAACTACTCCTACGTTTGTAAAATGGACAATTAGCAACGGAAGTTGTACTGCTTCAGAAAACCAAATCAGTATTACAGTAGATGCAGCGCCTACGGTGTCTAATGCAGGCACGAACCAAACCTTGTGTAATGTAACCACGGCAACAATGGCGGCGAATACGCCTGCGGTAGGCACCGGAGCTTGGGTGAAAGTATCTGGTCCTGGTACCATAGCAGCGGCCGAGGTAAACAACCCAACTGCTCAGATCTCTGGTCTAACGGCTGGTTCGACTACCCGTTATCAGTGGGTGATCAGTAATGGGGTTTGTACCAATTCCAGCAGTACGGTAGACATTATTGTAGATGCCTTGCCAACGACCGCCGCGGTCACTGGTGGCAATCAAGACTTATGTAATGTAACCACGACCAACATTACTGGAAATACCCCGACAGTGGGTACCGGAATTTGGGTGAAAGTATCCGGTCCGGGAACGATTACCAACGTGAATGCAGCTACTACCACGGTCACTGGATTGACTAGTACTACTCCAACTGTAGTGAAATGGGTGATTAGTAATGGAAGTTGTACCGATTCTGAGAGCCAGATCAGCATCAATGTAAATGCTACGCCTACGGTGGCCAATGCCGGAGGCAACCAAACGCTTTGTAATGTGACCACGGCTAATATTAGTGGAAACACGCCCACAGTAGGTACCGGAGCTTGGGTGAAAGTATCTGGTCCAGGTACGATTGCGAATGTAAATGCGGCTTCTACCACGGTGAATGGCTTGAACAGTACTACCCCAACTGTGGTGAAGTGGGTGATTAGTAATGGTACCTGTACCGATTCGGAAGATCAAATTACTATTACGGTAAGTCCTAACCCTACTGTGGCATCAGTAACGGGAGGCGACCAAACCTTGTGTAATGTAACAACAGCCAA
>NZ_CANLRP010000112.1 GCF_947493425.1 uncultured Microscilla sp.
CCCAGGTTGCGTTGGTTGGCATCTTGCGAAAGCACCAAACGGTCGCGTTTGTCGTACACCATCATTACTTTGCCTGCCCCAGGCACCTCTTTGCTGATGAGGCGACCACGGGCGTCGTAATAATAACGGTACCAGAGCTTGTCGAGCTGGGCATCAACCGCAGCAAAATCCCAATTGGCATCGTCCAGTGCTTTTACTGCCGCTGGGGGCAATACATAGCTCAACTGACCAAAGTCGTTGTATACATAATAGGTTTGTGCCCAGGTGTGGGCGTCTACCTTGGCACGTTTGAGCACCACTTGTCCGGCCTTGTTTTTAAACTCTTCGGTTTGCTTGCCGTCTTCGTCGGTCACCCTTACCCGGCTGAGTTGACCCGCCGCATAAAAACCTGTGGCAGTAGGTTTGTTTTGGTCGCTTGCCACAATCTCAAAGCTAATGGTGGGGTCATCAGCCGCAATGCTAAATCCCTCGCTGAGTACTATCTTAGGGTCCGCCTGATAGTGCGTTACTGGCTGCCCATTGCTTTTGGTTTGGAGGGTGTTCAAGGTCAATTCGCCTGGGCGAACCGTTACCTCGGCGTTTGCCGATGCATTATTTACCTCAAACAGCCTTACCTTGTCAAAAGGAGCCGTGCCTGCATTTTGGGGGTCGGGGTTGGTCCACAAATCGGTGGTTACCCCTTTGCCCGCGCCTACCCAGCTGTTGCCGGGGGCGTATTGCACAAACGCCCGGTTGAGCGGTGAGGCCTCAAAAGTAGTCAGTGTATAAGGTTTGGTAGTAGTAGCACGTGTGCCTCCGGCTCCATCGGCATAAAAGCCCTCAATGGCAGTAATGGCATTGGGTTTAAAACCCTTCAGGTTTTCGCTAGAGGTGTAGGGCAAATGGGTAAGCGGAGTACGGCTTATTTCATCGTATACTACAGCCTTTACCACATCGGCTCCGCCCGGCGAAGTTTGTTGGCTCAAGCTCTGGATGGGTCTACCCAAACCATCTAAATATACTTTGTCCCAAAAAGTTTGGCGATTGGTTACCGACAAAGCATCCAGGTTGGTCTGATTGGTTTCTTTTACCCGCAGGGTTTGTACCCCAGTAATGTTCAGGTCAGCCTCGGTCACATTGGCATAGGTGGGCATAATGCGCACCGGAATGGCCAGCTTTTCACCCACACAACCCACTTTGTCGTTTTTGAGCGCCACATATATCACTTTAGTTTGGGTAAAATTGGCAGTATAGGTAGCCGTGTTGTTGCCAGCCACCAAGTTGTGGTCATCTTGGCTGGTATACCAAACATACTCCTGCCCAGCTTGTGCTCCAGCCACGGTGAGGGTTTTTTGCCCCGCTTTTTCTATGCCTAAGGGAGCCCCTACCAGGGTAGGCTTGGGCAAACCAGTATAGGCTTCTACCAAAAAAGCAGTTTTGGGGCTTTCGCAACCACCGTGCGATAAAGACACATAATAGGTAGTGGTGGTACTCAGTTTTTCGGTGAGTAAATAAGGCTCGGAACCCACTTTGATAGGCTCACTATTGGGATCATCCTTATACCAACGCACAATGCCTGCCGTATTGGAACTACCCGTAGCCCTTAACAAGGTAGTAGAAGCATTGCACAACAGTGGGTCATCGGCTGCTACAGTAGGCGCCAAGGGCACCAATAATGGAGTAACTGTAGTTTTGGGGCTGGTCATTACACAGCCTCCGCCTATAGAGGCCTCTGCCCATACTTCGTAGTTGGTGTCTGATAAAAAACTATAAGTAAGGCTTGCCATATCACCGGGGGCTGTAATAATATTAGAACCACCTACCAGCCTTCTTTTCCAAACAAAAGAGGTCACGCCTCCGGGCAACCAAGGCAAGGTTACACTTGTACTCTTGCTTTTGCAAGAAGCTCCCAACAGCACCGGGGAGGGCAAACTGTTAAGCCCTATTACCAAACCTTCGCTCAAACAAGTAGGGCCAGGTTCTAAGTGTAATGTGTAACGATTGGTGGCGTTGATGCCTGGCAAGTTGCTAAAAACCCCGTTACTACTGGTAGCTATAGTTTCTCTGGTTATCCAACCTTGTGCGCTGATGATATTATTGACTGAAATATACTCCTGGCGTTTGAGGTGATAAATGATGCCGGGCTGAGGGTTATTTACGCTCAGGTTTTGCCCACAACTGGTAATGGTCAAGTCGCGAACGCTCAGCGGGTTGATGGCAGTGCTTGCGGTAAAATTGGTGGTGATGCTGGGACTTATGCACCCAGTATGTGCGTCTTTGAACCTGACTGAGATGGTAGTAGTACCTGCTTTTACCTGGGGCAACACCAAGGTAGGAACCGTGGTGGTGAAGCTTCTGCCATCGCTGGTTGCCCATAAATACTCAGAATAAAAATGGGTATAGCCTTGAATGTTATTGATGCTCAAGGTAAGGTCGCTGCCACACTGAGCGGCAGATGGGTTCTTACCAATGCTGTAGTTGCTCAAGTTAAAAGTAGGGAAAGCAATGGTTTGGGGGGCACTATAACAGCCATTGCCCTTAGATATTTTGGCTTGGTAGCGAATAGTTGACGACAGACGTTCAGCGCTTGTGGGCAGCTGAAATACGCCAGTAGCACTGCTGATATTGGCTACCTGGTACCAAGTGTCCATTTCTCTTTCTTCGATGATCAAGTGGTAGGTTTCACCCGCATTTGCCCTGGTCAAAGTCACCGTTTCGCCACAATTGCTCACCTGGTAAGCAGGTGGATTGGGCTGGGTACCTGCGGTGACTACCAAAGGAATAAGCGGACTGACAATAGGATTGTTCATACCCAAGCTTACCCTTACATAAAATGTTTTTGAGCCAGATACGTGTCCCAAAAACAGTTGTTGGCTACTGCCAATGGCTTGCTGCTGGGCGTTGAACCATTCATAAGTAATGATGCCTGCATCGTCTCCTTCGGGAACATTGACGTTGCCAGTCCAACCATTGATATTGATTTTACCCGACACCTCTCCGCCTCCGCACAAAAAGCTGGGGGAGGCATTTACAATGACAGGAATCACTCGCACAAAGTCTACTTTTTGGGGTACTCTGGCGCTTTCTACCCCATAGGTAGGGTTGTAAGAAGCCACATACACATTACTGGACGGAATAGTCACACTGGTACCTTCGGCAAGCAAGGTACCCCCCGCATTGTACCAACGGCATGTAGTCCCATTGGCACCGGGAGTAGCCTGGGCGTTGTAGCTATTGTTAAAAGTAGTGATCTGGCTGACCACTGAAGGTTTTTTGATGACTTGTATTGTCAAGCGGGTGGTTCCACAGCCCAACCCTGCTCCGTTAACACCAAAAGTAGTATTGTTGTACAAGGGAGCACTCACGACCTGATTTGCTGAACCTGACAATGGATATGCCCAAGAGTAGTTTGACCAACCACCTGCAGTCAAGGTTACACTCTCCCCTTCTCTTACCATCATTTTAGAAGCCGATAAAGTAAGCGGTGAAGTATTGGTAATATTTACTGTGATGTACCCTGTCTCGTTAAGATGTCCGGTTTCACCATAAGGGTCACCAGGCCCTCTATAAGTTGCCCTAAGCTTCCCTATACCAGTAGAATGCCATTCCACAGATACGTGTTTCCCGGTAGTGGAAGATAGCGTACCTGAACCAGCAACAATGCTCCAGCTATAGTTTGATGGTATGTACCCATTAGACGCTTCTGCACTGTAGGGGGTTGAACTGTTTACACATACGCTAGTGGCTCCCCCTACTACCAACTGACTCATGGCTATTGATGGCAACATTAGCAATAGCCACAGCATAAGGGCAGACAAACGTAATATTGTTTTATATGGTTTCATTTCTTTGATCTCCTTATTTATTCTTGTATTGATAAGTGTACCTTTTCAAAATATTTCCTTCAAAATCGCGCAACAACTGTAGGCGATTCAACCCGTCGTATTGGTAATAAATGGTTTGTTGGTTGGCATCGGTTTTAGACACCAAACCCACCAAAAGCTGATGGTTAAAAGTGGTCATTTGGGCGTTTACGGGGTGTAGCCGCAGCTCATCGAGGTATACCCCCTGGGCTACGTTCAGGGTAACTGAAGTAGCATTATTAATTGTGGTCTGATACAATGACCAACCCGAAGGCAAGGTTTTTACCAACGAAGCTGCCGTGCCATTGACGGTTGTCTGCCCATTGCCTTTTTGCCAAAAACTCACTTGGTAACTCCCCGAAGGCAAAGCGCTTCTTTGCAGGGTCACCACCCCGTTGGTGGCTTGCAAACTCGTCATTCCTGTATGTTGCTCAGTGGCGGTGACCGTCCAGGTAGGCGTGTTGGTGCTCCAGTGGCCCCAATCGGTAGCGGTTTCGAAGCTGCTGTAGGCAATTTGTTCGGCGGTAGCATTCACCACGTGAGCCGTTACTTGCGATTTGTGCGCGTGGTCCCAGATAAAGGCACTGCTGATGTTATCGGCTGCTTTGGTTTCTATCAGGTTGCCGTATTCAGACTCAAAGGTATAAGCTTCTTTGAGTTTTAAGTATACAAAGTTTCCGGCACCGTCTACTTGATACACATCTGCCATGTTGCTCAATGGGGTGGTCAGTTCCGCTACATATTTTTTGGTGGGGAATAGCTTACTGCCCTCTTGAGCAAACTCAGTATAGGTGGCTCCTACTGCCTGGTTGTCTATCAGGCTAATACTAAGCACTGGGGTGGCCAACATGTATTTGCCTTTCAATAACTCAGCAGTACGATACATTTTACTGGTAAAAGGCAAATTCACCAAGGCATCTTGTGGGTAGTAATTTTTGGTTACTATAGTTTGTCCTTTACTGTTGGTGGTTTCGGTTTTGGTCAAGAAGGTATGCTGGATATTCTTCATTGGATCCAAGGGATTTTCGTAGTAATACTTACTCACCGTTTTCATCTCTTGCTTGGAAGTACCCGCCACATCGCCATTGTCATAAAAATATTGGTAATTATCGGTTTGATCCAGGCGATGCCACGCTGAAACCAGTGTGTGGTGGGTCACCGTCATGGTATTGGTGCCTGGTTCTTTGGTATTGGGCAAGCACACCGAACGTTTATACCACCTTGCTGTAATACCGTGGGCTCGGTGAAGGTTAATATCATTTTTAATATTCAGGGCAGTGTAATGGTTTTGGGTGGCTTGCAAAATGCGTCCGTGTACATCGTAGGTGCGTTGTTTGAGCAAATGCCCTCGTTGCCAGTCGTTGTCATAGCTGCCATTATCGGGCATAAAAGCATATTCGTGTTCGGTTCTACCGTTGGCGCCTGCCTCGCCCAATAGTACGGTTACGTTGGTGTACCCTATGGGGCTGCCCTTGGTATATCCCCCCCGCAACACACTTGACGAAGAAAGGGTCAACGATTGACAAACAACTTCGGTACAAAGTGATCCTGAGTGGTTATCCCGTACAGTGTATTCTCTTTTGGTGTCATAAGCCGGCATTAGACCAGGCAAATAGCCACTACTTGCCTTTTTATTGTCAAATTGGTGGTACAAATATTCTTTTACCAAGTCGTTGCCTTGGTTCAGTCCATCGGTCATAGTCACCTTGGCAATGCGCAAGCCAGGCCCCGGTTTGTCGCAACCATCGGTGGCTTTGTTCTTGGCATAGTCTATTCTGATGTGGGCAGATACAATGGCTTGGTTGTCAGGCAAGAAGTTAGGCGCAGCCCAGGCGCTGGCTTCCAGTATATAAGTACCTGGTGGCATATGTAACCTGTGCAACCCAGTCTTATTCATGGAAAAGTAGGTCGCCAAATTATTTGTATCACCACGTATGGGTCTCAGTATTTGCCCAAATACTTCACTTTCGGTAATGTCGTGGTCTATCACGCTGGTATAAACGCTTACCCACTGGGTAGTATCTAATACAAAAGTAATACGTTTGGTTTGCCTGCCATTGTGTAGTTTGCTAAAGCTTGTACCTACTTGGGTAGTAGTAGCCACCTTTTCCAGGTATCCATTGCAGCTTTTGTTATCGAAGAACACATTAGACTCCCAATCAAAAGAAGCTTCGCCCCCAGTGGGGTAGGTCATTTTGGTGAGCACCCCTATTTTTACCGCTTCAGGGTTTACCTCACGGTTGGCTCCCTTGTGTATGATTGAACCATTTGTGTTGATATAATCAGGAATGAGGGTGGAGTTTTGGGCGCCGTTGTAATAGCCCCAATGGTCTATGGCAAGGCTCCCCTGACGAGACACTAAGCCAGGGTTGGACTGGCGGTGGTAACTAAACTCATAGGCACCTTTGGTCAGGTTGCCTTGAGGCGCCACTTGCTGTACTTTGGTAAGCAACAAGTAGCCCTTGTATATGCTGGGCAGGGGTGGTCCCATGTAGCCAAAACTCAATTGGTGGGTTTGTACAATGTTTCCGTTGGCCGACACTACCTCTATCCTATCCAAGGCTTTGTCTTGATAGTCTTGACGGTTTTCGGCGGTTTCGTGAAATACCACTTTATGCCCGGTTTTCGCTCTAATTTCTTTGATGTGTAACCTCCCAAATACTTTTACCTCATGGTAGCTTTGAGATTGGCTATTGGCGCCATTGCATAACGCCTGCCCAATGGTTTGGGCAAAACTACGGCTTTCAGCAACCGTGGCTTGGTAGCCAATTTCACCAGATGACACCGTGTACACAAAATTGATTTCATCGTCTCCGTTTACAGATTCTATTTTTTTGAGGTACCAGGCAGAAATGTACCGTTCACCACTTCCTTGCCCCCCTGATTCATTGCTCACCGAAGTTTCTTCGGTAAGACCTGTGCCTCCAAAGGTATATTTGGTGCCATCGGGCAAGGTAATTATCCAATCACCACGGATCACTGTGCTGTCTATATCGGCAGGAATTTCTATTTTCACGTCTTGGTAGGGGATGGTATAGGCGGCAAACGAGCCATTGGTATTTCTTTTGATAAAGAACTTGCCCGAAGCCCCTCCTACGTTAAAAGAGTACAGATCGGGTTGGGTGTCTTTGATCCGTCCGTTGGCTACGGCGTCCAAAAAAACCCAGTCATCATGGTTGCCATAAGGCTCATAACCAGCGTCTCCCTTGATGGGGTTTTCCAACGACCAATACCCATCGGGGGCGTTGTCTGACTTGCCTTTCACCGTTCGAGTGATGACTCCACCCGCATTGAGCGCCCAGCCAAGGCCTACCCAACTGGGGGTTGTATTGGGTTGAAAACCCGTATAATGATAGCTAAGCGACACCGGAACGCTCAAAGTGCGACTTTTGAGCTGATAAATGGGTACACTTACATTGGGTATCCCTGTATACAAGCTTATAGGTACATCGGCAAATTTTTCGAGGGCTGCCGCATTGGGTGATGGGGGAATATTTTGCGTTTGGGCTTGCGCAATATGTACTGTCAAACATAAACAGAACATAAGTTTTATTGCCAACGCAATCGCTTTTATTGTTTGGGTAGATGTATTGATCATTATTTGTTAACTTCAATTAAAAATGTAGACCTTATTTATTGGGTGATTTTTGCCTGATACAACAAATAAGGCGTAAGCAAAACTCATCTAATATCACTATACCCATTTGATGGAGGTGTTCCGGACAAAATCTTCGGATTTTTTTTAAAATTTCTTTTTTTCTGTGTATTCAGTGGCTGATTAGCGGAGTGTTTTTGGCTTTTATTTTGTATTATAACTTAATATTATGATAAGTTATTTAATGGTTTTTAAATACACTATCTTATGCTGAAAGCAACAAAGGCAAGCTCCTATGAAGGAACTTGCCCATTGTTAATTATGCCAGCCTTTGACGCATTGGCGTTAACTTAACTTTTCAAGCGAAGGCTTTAAATGTTTGATAAACAATGCCTTCAGTCAAAAATAAGCATCTTTTAGAACTACTTAATCGCGTTAGGAACACACGCGGGGACGCGTGCGCCAGCCGTTGTAGTAAGTAGCAGCAAGCAATCAGCTATAAGCTACAAGCAAAGATAACTCTCTCATAATATGACAGTTATACTTGCATATTAGGTATATTTAATTTTGTCTTGGTACATATAGACAATTAAAATTTAATATTTCCGTCAAGCATTTTAAAACCTATAACAAAGATAAATATCCATACCTGGCAGGTTTTGAAAACCTGGCAGGTATAAAAAACTGTTTTATTAAAAGCCTACTAACTGCACTAGCAAAAACAGGAAAACAGGCAGAATGCTTTCGCTCTGTTTTACTCCAGTTCGGCATAAACGCAGGCGTCCTGACGCTGGTCTACCAGGCGTCCTATCAACCATATAAATGGTTCGACTTGCCCGTTGAGTACACAATTGCCCTTAGAAATGCTCTGAAGCAAGGCTTGCACATCAGCCGATTGCAAGGCAACAATGGTCGCCTGATCGGTAAAAGACAAGGTGCAAAAAGGCAAATCTTCCGGCTTGCGATTAGTCAGGGTTACGTCTCCATCCTTCACCAAAATGGTGGTGGGTGCAGCGCCTTCCGATATGCTCACAGATATGGCAAGACTAGGGGTTGGGGCATCAATTTTAGCCATTGTTTCTTTCAGGTAAACAAGCAGCGCATTCGCCCATTGTTCCACGTCGGTGTGGGTAATGGACTCCTCCTTTGCCTTATTACAAACTGCAGCCATTTGTTGGTCTACTTCACGCTCTGCCTCTATGAGCGCCTCCAGTGTCTTGTCTACGTCTGCACGCGTATGGGCTGCCGAGCAGATAAGCCTCAAACGCCCCCGTCCGCTTTCTACAATAGGATAGGTTACGGCGGATGTTTGTACACCCCGCTGATACAGGCTTTGTACGATGGCATACAATTTATCCTTGTTGCTAAAGTGAGGGGTAACAATGGGACCGTCTCCGGTTCCCAGGTCGTAACCTGCCTCTTCGAAACGTTGGCGCATGTAACGGGTTGTGCTCCATAATCGCTCGCGCAAAGCATCATCAGAACGGAGGCGTCGCAATGCAGTCAGCGCTGCCGCCATGTCTGCCGGGCTAATGGATGCCTGAAAAATATACGCTCTGGAAGACGACTTCAACAAGTCAATGTGTTCTTGGCTGGCCGCCACTACTCCACCCAGGCTGCCCAAGGCTTTGCTAAGGGTGGTCATAATAAAGTCTACCTCTTCAGTTACTCCTTGAGCCGCGCAAATACCAGCGCCACCTTCGCCATAAAAACCAAAAGAGTGGGCTTCGTCTACCAACACCAGGGCATTGTATTTTTTTGCGGTGCGCACGATTTCTGCCACTGGAGCCGCCCCTTCGCCCATGCTGTAGACCCCTTCGAGCACTACCAATACCGTGCGATAGGGCGATGTTTCGGATTCAAGCACCGCCGCCAAATCAGCCGCATTGTTGTGCTGAAAGGTCCTTACGGTGGCACCACACAAACGGGCGCCATCTACAATAGACGCATGACAGAGTTGGTCGATGACCACCACATCGTTTCTACCCAATAGCCCTGCTACTGCTCCTACATTGGCAGTATAGCCAGTAGGAAACAGGCAAGCGCTGGGCTTGCCTACCAAATCGGCAAATTCGGTTTCGAACTCAAGGTGTTGGTTGGTCATGCCAGATGCTGCCGCCGAAGTGCCCATGCCTGTTCCAAAGCGTGCCAAAGCATCAGAGGCTTCTTTCATTACTTCTTGATCGCGGTTCAAACCAAGGTATAGGTTGGTTGTCCAGATGATCGCTTCCTGCACCTCATCGTTGTAGGCATCGCCTACCATGCCTCTGGTGGCGCTTCCCGTTTGTAATACTTTGCTATAAGGGTTGCGTCGGTCGTTGTTTACCATGGCTAAGACTTCCTGCACCAACTTGCTTTTGTCGGTGGCGTCCCAAGCCGATGCTTTTGCCGCCTGAAACGTGGGGTGGCTGGATTGTATATGGGTTTGGAAACTGGCAAGCGTATCTGTAGCCACGCCGGGTAGTTTGTTTGCCGAGCAGTCATTGAGGGTGCTTCCTGTAGTACTGACAATATAATTGGCGAGTGCCTTGGGGGTAGGGTGTTCGAAGATAGCCTGCGCTGGCAGTTCTTGTCCCAGTAATTTAGTGAGTCGCCGACTAAACTCCAGGGTAGTGAGCGAGTCGATGCCCAAGCCATCGAACGAGTGGTCTGGTAGTACCTGGGTAGCATCGCCCAAGTTGAGTAAAGCAGCGACCTCATCTTGAATGAGGGACAATATTTCGGTGGGTTGTTTGTGGTGTGTACTTGCCAAACCATTGTCAATGCCAGGCTCCTCCTCTAAACTCATGAGCTTCTTACGATCGAGTTTGTCGTTGGGTAAAAGAGGCAAAGCTTTGAGGTGTTTTACTACTTGGGGCACCATGTATTTTGGGAGTCGTTTTGTCAAATAAGTTTTCACACTCGCCTCGGTTACGGTTTCATCTTGGCTTACTACATACACTACCAATATTTTCTGTCCAATGCCTCCGTTTACCGCAGCAGCAGCGGTAGCGTCAACACCTGGCATTGTTTCAAGTGTCGACTCTATTTCTTCCAGTTCAATTCGAAAGCCCCTGACCTTTACCTGTTGGTCGACTCGTCCAAGAAATTCGATCTCACCATTTTCTGTCCAACGACACAGGTCACCCGTTTTGTACAGGCGATTGTCTGGAATCAGGTCGCTGGAGATGCCTTCGATAAAACGCTCTTTAGTCAGTGCCTCATCGTATAAGTAGCCACGCGCCAGCTTACTTCCGGCAAGGTAAAGTTCTCCAGCTACTCCCATCCCCACAGGTTGCAAAGCGTCGTTTAGAATATAGGCACGTGAATTGGGCACCGACTTGCCAATGGTAACTACTTGAGTGCCCGCCGCAACTTCGGCAATGGTCGAGTACACGGTGTCTTCGGTAGGACCATACGCATTTAATATTCTCAGGTCGGGTTTTTGGGCGTGTACTTGCTCCACCAATGAGTGTTTGAGTGCTTCACCGCCAAAAATCAGGCATTGTATGCCCTCAGGTAGTTTTTCTACAGAGAGCAAGGCTTGTAAAGCCGATGCCACCATTACGCAAGTTTTTATTTGGTCTGTTGCGGGTAGCTTGGTTAGTTCGAGGGCATTTTTTGCAAGTATAATTGTACCGCCTAACGATAGCGTGCCCATGATTTCCATGACAGAAGTGTCGAAACACACAGAAGCTCCCGCAAACACCCCTTCCAGCTCCTCATCACTGAATCGCCCGCGCATTTCCTGGCTCATGGCTACTACGTTTCTATGCTCAACTGCTACTCCTTTTGGGCGACCAGTGGAGCCTGAAGTATAAATGACATACGCCAGGTCGTTCGCAGATGGTTTTACAACGCTATCAGTATGTTTGCCCACTTTATTCATCCAGATGAGTTCACCTTCTCCTCCGCACAAGTCGGCAGTGTGGGCATTGTCTACGATGGTAGCCATTGCACGGGAGTGCTCTAACATGTACCTGACCCGGTCTTGTGGGTAGGCAGGGTCGAGCGGAACATAGGCTGCTCCTGCTTGCATCACTCCAATAAGGGCAGCCACCAGTTCCCAGGAGCGGTGCATACACACCCCTACCAAAGCTCCTGGCTTTATCCCACGGTTCTTAAGTTCTCCTGCTACCTCATTGGCTCGTTTTATCAGCTGTTTATAGTCAATGTTGGTTTCGCCATCAATGATGGCTATTTTTGTTGGGTGAGCCAATTGTTGCTTTACGATCAGTCCACAAATAGTTGTTTCCAGTAATTTATCCATAATTATTTATCCTTTTTTATTATATTGGCTAGTACCTCAACCTCTAAATACCTGATACATTATTTCGGCGATATTTGCACTCTGACTTTACTTCAAAAATATCGCGTAGCTATGGCTATGCTCCATTTTTGAAGTTCGTCAGAGAACAAATCTCATCCAAAATAAATAGTGCATTTACTTAGAGGATAAGGTACTAGTGTGTTTTATTTGAGTTTAATAGTGCAAGTGATCCACTCACCTACTTGTTGGCTATCATTCTAAATCAAAGCTTTTCTACGGAGAGCATAGTTTGCCACCTAACTACCTTTGGTAGAATTAATTTGCCAGAAAAATTAAAAACTAATGTTTCGCCCTTGGTTGAATACAGGCGTTTTGGAATGGTTGAAAATCCTCCGATTCAGGGGTTGTGTGGTTTGCATGCTTTAGGCAACTCTAAAAGTCATACTCTTATGATTAGCACTTCGTGTCAAACACATAGCCGTCAGGTTAAGCAAACAAGTGTAGAAAATTTACCCTAAAAATACCGCCACCGCCTCAGCGAGTGTCTCCACTCGCTGATTGAGTCTCTAAAAAAAAGCGCCCAAAGACAGTCTGGTCTCTTGTGAAGACACAAGCGACGGCAGAAGTTTAACACTTCGCATCAAACGCAGGTCAAATTTAGTGGTTTTACTCTTTTTATTCTGATAGAAGTAACTTTTATGACCTAAAGCACCAAAGGCAGACCATCGCCTGCCTGTCTTTAATGCTTACTCTGGTGTTGCTTGGTCTTCAACGCTTAAAGTTGATTATTGCTTTGAGTAACAGGAGTATCATGCTGCTTCCAAAGACAAGTCTGGAGCAGGCAAGGACAAAAGCCCACAAAGAAAATTGTCACCAAGCAAAGTAAACCCATTGCAAAGAATTCCTTTACTTGCCATGTACTAAATTAACTATTTTTGATGTTGTTTTGCTTAAAAATCTCCTGGGCTTGTTTTTTTAGATACGTACAACCTATGTGGGTCATCGACCAAGCTGTAGTCGATTGTACTCATTTTAAGTGAGCCATCCACCTGTAAAGTTATTGCACGGGTCAAGTCATTGGGGGCACTCAACAAACCAGTCATCCTCCCTCCTTCACTGGTGCTGACAATTCCATTTGTTTGTCCTATCACAATAGTGACTATCCACAAATAATCAGCGGCATGGTTGCTGTCATAAGCAGCAAAAGTAATCTTATCTGCGTCTCCTTCTTTGCCTCGCTTAAGAAATTTATTAGGGGCAGCCAATGACGCAATTAACATGCCTGCGTTGCCATGGCGTTTAAAAATCAATTGTTGGCTTACTTGGTTGGCTCTTTCGTGGGCAGACGAGGTAGTGGCAGCGCTCAAGTTGGGCTCTATGGTAATAATTTTACCCCCTTTACGAAAAGCCAATTGGTAAGTAGTATAATCATTGAGCTGTGCCTGGCACGATGCTCCATAGCCTAAACAGGCTAACAGACTTATGATAAATATTTTGTTCATGTTTTTATTTTGGTTCATTGACCTGTCGAAGGTCAAAAATTTGTTTAATAAAGTAAGATGCCAGTCAGCACACAAGCTAATAAAAGTCAATGACTCGAGTACCTGTAAGCCATTACTTTTTGCTCCAGGTCAAAAAGTAATCAAAAACCCCGCAGCTGTAGTTTGTTTCGCCTAAATCTGTTCTACTACGCCGAAACTGCTCAAACTCGCTTCGCTCAAACAATGATCAGTTTTTACGGCTTCGTTTCACAGATTCTTAACGGCAACAAACTAAGGCTGAGTCTAGCTGACGCGACCTTAGTCACATGCTGTGTTTTTAAAAATACACACTACGAAAGGTTAGTGGTTTTAACAAGGTTAGTAAAAAGGGAGAAGAGACGATGCCGCAACATCTCGCCAGTGTTTCTGGCAGGCAACGCCCCCGCTCCCGCTCATCCCTCGTTTTTTATTGAATCACCAATCTTTTAGTCAATACACCCTGGGTAGTTTTGAGGGTGTAAAGGTAGGTTCCTTTAGGTACTCGCTCTCCCGCCAGGTTTTTCAAATTCCACATTACCTGGTGGTGTCCCTTGGGCACAATACCATTGACCAAAGTTTGAACAGTTTGTCCCAGGCTATTGGTCACTGTCAAACTTACTTGTCCCGATTCGGGCAAATAATAAGCAATAGTAGTTTGGTCATGGGTGGGGTTGGGTTGGTTTTGGAACAACTGTAGACCTACCTCACCCGTTTGGGTAGCCGCAGATGCATCTTTGCGTAAGCGGAACACATAAGGGTCGGCTACTTTTCCTTGCAAAGCCGAAGGCGTTAAGCCCATCACGTTTTCTAAGGCATAGGCATCTCCATTGGCACGCGCCACCAACTGAAAGTCTAATTGCTCCCCAGTTTGATTGGTGTAAGCCGTCAGAAAGTAATACCACTTGCCTTCAATTTGTTGTGGAATTGCCACGCCTCTCGCCTCATTGCCCGCAAATGCCACCACCATATAATCTTGCTCATTTTTCAGGTTTTCGGCGCTTTGCAATACACCTATCACATGGCTAGAGTATTTGTAATCTCCCGCGTTTACGCTTAGGTGCAAACGTTGGGCATCGGTTACCACAGCTTTGACTGGTGCTGCCACTTGAGTACTTGTCCTTAGGACAATGCCAGAAGTGCTAGAATACTTAAGAGTAGACGTGTTGGCTACTTTAATTTTATAGCCCTGATTTGGTATTAGGTGAGTCAATGAGCCTACCCAAGTACCAGTACCATTCACCAATGTATATTGGGCTAACCCTTCTTTAGACACCACCACATCTCCTATAGAAGGATCAGGGTTCAAACGACCCATTGCCTGTACTACAGCAATGGCATCGGTACGGGTATACCCTAGTGCATTGTTGTCGGTATCGTTGCCATTGTCAGGGTTTGCCACCAGGTCGATGGTTTGGCTACGGTCTGCCTGATATCCAGCTACCTGCAGGGTTCTGCTGCCTCCATTGTGGCAAGTTACCAGATACGACTTGGTCACATCCAAAGAAAAGTTTGTCAGCACATTGCCACCAGCATCTTTCCACTGAGTACCATCATATATTGCCTCTACCAAGGCATCCATTCCCTGGGTTTGAATGGCATCATTTGCCTGAAAACCAGTCACTTGATTCAACGATAACGTCTTGCCACCTGGCACGTTGGTTGCCCGAAAGCTCAGCCAGTGGTTTTTACCCAATAGGTTGATAGTATACTGTGCCTTGCCCGAATAGTCAGCGTCCAGAGTAGTGTTCAAAGTAACACCATTGGCAAACTCTACAGTACCTATCGGGTTTTCCTGGCAAGCTGTGCCATCCCACAAATACACCGTACAAGTAGGGTTAACGGGCGTTTGTTCATTAGAGTAAATATTGAGCGAAGCCACAGCTGCATTGCCTACTGCTTGTACAATTCCTTTGCCCACCAGAGTCCCCTTGCTGTTTCTCACCAATAAGGTTTTGCCTGTGGCGTCGGTATACACCTGTCCCGCTTTTTGAATGGTAAGCTGGGTGCTCATATTAAAAGTAAAGTCTGCTGGCGTAATGGTTAAGTGGCGGTCATCGCAACTTACAATTACCTTCAGGTCCAAGGTTTCGTACCCCAACAAATTAGCCCCTTGGGTGATCTTAGCTTTTACCTGTCCGTAATAAGTACCCGCACTTAGCCACGGCGCTGTAGCAAAACTCATTGCGTGGGTATGTCCTCCTGGCAAAATGTATACACCATTTGCCAAAGCCGCATTGTTGGTAATGTTCAACCACATGGGCACCTCGGTCAATTGGTACTGAACCTCGGCAGCATTGGTGCTTACCAAGCTTAAGTCAAACGACTGGCTGGTACCGGTGGTTTGCACTACAGTATAGTTAGCCTGGTTCCAGCCTACGTTGTTGCCATCTACCCTAAAAGCCCAGGATTTGCCTGCTGCCGGATTGCCAAAAGCATCTTTAATTGCACCATCATTGATGACAGCAGTGAGCAAAGCACCCTCCAGTAATTCGGGGGCAAAGGTGGCCACTGGCTGTACGATCACCTTGGTGAGATCAGCCGAAGTACTTACGGCTACCGGAATGTCATGCACGATGGTTTCCACATCCAACGGGGCAGCCTGGTCTTTGGTAATAAAAGTAATTCCATCGCTGGTAGTGCCCTTGGTTTTGCCGGTAAAGTCACGGATGGCTTCTCCGTCCGGTGCAATGTTGTCTAACACATAATAAGCTTGTAAACCCTCTTCAGTACCAATGAGGCGTTTTTTCATATTGGTTCTGATATTTGCCTCTAGCAATGCCTTGTTCCAAATACGTATCTCGTCCAGCCCGCCTTTAAAGCCCTCGGTACTATTGGCTTGTGCTATGACCAAATCGTTGGCATTGACAGCAAAGTGCTGAATGCCTGCTGAAACACTTTTGGCAAGCGTACCATTCAGGTAAATCTTCAGCGTGTTAACAACCTCTCCCTTGATAAATACTACTGCCACGTGGGTCCAGCCGTCAGTATCCAATGACTCATCCGTAAAAGCAGCGCCTTGTCCGGCATAAATTTTATTGCCCTGAATAAAGGAAATATTCAGATTAGTTCCTTTACTGATAATAGGTGTAGATAAAATATTGCTGTGCACTTTATCTGGCTTTGCCCAAAACTCTACGGTATAAGAACTATCCAAGTCCAACACATTTTGATCGGGAATGGTGATTTGGTCAGCCACTTGGTCAAACAACGCTGAAGTAGGTACATACTTTACACTGCCCAAAATGCCGCGCAATGATACACTCAACGGATTGACTCCATTGGCATTGAGGGGTTTGTTGTAGGTAGCGGTGGCAAGGGCACTTGCAGCAGTGCTCCCGTTGAGAGGCGATACCTCTATAATGGTTGGGTTGGCACGCTGAATGTTACCAGTTATCCAGTCGCTTGGGTTGTTTACCTCCCAATCTTCCAGGGCGCTTCCGCAGATAGGTACTACCCTTGCTCTATAGGCTTGATCGGCTCCAATGGCAATAGTGCTGAGATTATACGTATAATACCCCTGGGCGTCAGGTGTTCCCAGTTCGGTCAGGGTTACTTCTTTGGCAAACTGAATTTCGTCAGAAGAAACCAAAGCAAACTCTAAACGAACCTTGGCAAAAGTGGCATGAGGAGTGACTGGCTTAAACTTAAATGGCAATATGTTCTTAGAGGTACTGTTTACTACCCAGCTGGTAGCAGGGGCAGCTACTTCTATATTGCCAGCACAAGGTGCATGAAAGTTCACATTAAGCTTTACTACATCGCGTAACTTTACATATTCAGTTCCATCTGAGTTGTATACAAGGGCTTTTTTGTCAGAGCCTTTTTCGTAAGCATACACAGGATTTCCTACAGCGTCGGTACCAGTTTGCACTTTTTCTCCTCCATAAAAATTTAATAGGCTTTCGTCACAGGCAGAGAAAAAAGTAAGCGGAATATTCTTGAACTCGACCGGAGCATTATCGCCTCTTCGGTAAGCTTCTATGCGAATGTGTTTACTTTCGCCTGGTTTGATGTTAAATACATATCCATTGGAGGTAAGCACTGCATCGGCAAGGTTTTCTACCTTTATCTCTATGCCTACAGGCAAATGCTCTGAAGGAATCCTGATAATGTAGTTTTTAGCCGAAGCTTCGTCTTTGGGTTGTACATTGCTCATGGTCACATCAAAGTAAGCAACCCCATTCAGGTCTGCCCAGGCAGTACTATTGTCTACTGTCAATTGCACTCCTTGGCGTGCCACTGTGTGTTTTTCTACTGGACACATAGACTCGCCCGCTCTAGCCACAATAATAGGCGTGGGGTAGTCAGGATCTTGTCTGAACCTGACACTAAACTGATCTTTTGCGTCATCGTCAAACAAGTTGATAGTAAACGCTTCTTTATTTTCATTGCCACTGCTCGTTTGAGAATCTATTTCGTGTGACAAGGAAATTTCACTTTCCAGGTTGTACTTCACACTAAACACTGTAGCATTTGTTTTGAAGTATTTGGTAAAGTCCAGGGTGTTGGTCACATTGATCACCTTACTAGTGGTAGTGTTTTTGCCAATGGCATACTCCAGGTTGGTTTGTCCAGATAATGCTACGGGTCCAGCTGGCAAACTTTTGGTTCCCGCATCGTTTTGCATAGTAAAGGGATCATTGTTGGTACCTTGAAATACCTGATCACGGTTGGCAACAGTTTTATTCAACACCTCTTGCCATTTTCTAATGTCGCCCAAACGATTTTTAATCGTATCCACTTTTCCCCGGTCGTTGGCCGACAAACTTTCACGGTTTTTATTCTCCGCATCAGTGTCGTTTAAGCCTGCACGCAAACTAGTGACCAAGGTACGTAGGTTAGGAATTAGATTCTTTTCGATGGCAAAACGGGTAAACACAAAACTAGCCCCCGTTTCTACCGAAATGGTCGGGTCATTATTAGAGTTGGCAGCTTTACAATCTACTACTGAGATTGTTTTACCAGTACCCATATACATAATATCACTTGTACCAAAGAACATATCACTTTGTTCTCCAGGCAATGGCGAAGTACCCTCAGGGGTAGTGATATTGGTATTAAAACTTAAGGCATTTGTGGTAACTTTTCCTCCACCTATGCTTATATTTTCGGCAATGGCACCTCCTGCGCTTACTTCGCCGGTAGACGATTCGTATAACACTACCGAGCCTCCCCCCATTCCAAACCAGGCACCCATATAAGCCGAGTGTTTGACCCCAGAGGTAATTTTAGTGGCAAGTTTGACCGAACCTGTATTGATCAGGCTAGAGCTGCTATTGACGGTAGCCCCTTTGCCCCAAGTAATGCTACTTCCATCTCCTGGAGGATCATATAATACTTGCTTTACATTAGGAAAAGTAAGGGTAAAAGTTTGATTTTCGTCTTGAACAGTGCCCACTATCCAGGCAGTTAACGAAGCTGTCGCTGGCCTATTGGTAGCATTTACTGTCAATTGACGGGTATGTTCGCCCGCAAAATTAGGGTAAGCCGTCCAAACTGCCACCGTGTCTATGCCTGTGGCGCTGGTAAACGGCGCATCAGACGAGCTCCCCACTACTTCGCCTTTGCCATGGTATTGTGGCAAATCTCCCGACACATAGTAGTCAGTATTGGCACTATAGCATTTGCTATCGCCATATTGCTCAAAGAACTCAAGGCGTACCCGGTATTGCTGTTGTTGCTCTAAAATAAACCTGTTCTCGTTGGCGCAATAGTTGGTTGCAGAGGTAGCATCAAAAGCAATCCAGCCTTGGGTCTTGTCCAAAATTTCTACCACGCTTGTGGTTACCTGTAAAGGGCTGCGGTATTCTATGTCTACTGTAGACCAACCCTTGGTAATGTCTACCCCAAACTGGGTTTTGACAATGGTGGGGTCTGCCTGATTGGTCAAAGTTACTTTGTAAATCCCAGGTAGCAAGTCATTTACGGTAAACACGGTTCCTTCGCTGTTAAAAACATCGCTAACGCTGGGGGTAGTACCCGCGGTAAAAGTTTTGCTAAATGTAGGGCTGGTCACATCGGTACGCTCTACAGTTACATCCCACAAGCCAATGCTGTTGTTGCAAGGAATAATGATGTTACCCGTGATGCCATAACGGGTATGGTTGTAGAAGTTAATCGACGATTCGGGCTGGGTCACATTCCATACCTGTTTTGCTTCTTGAGCAAAAGCCCCTTGAGCTTCATACTCGTATTTGTATTTACGCGTGTAAGGGTTGGCTACCGACCCATCAAACAATGGCATGGTAGACTCATCATTTACATCATTGAGCAAGTTCAAGGCATGGGCTTGGCTATTGGCAGTATTGCTCACCACTCGCAGGCTTTGGGCGTTTTCACCAAAGGCATAAGAATGGGTCAGGTGCTGGTCATCGTTGGCTATGTAATTACCCGCTTTCAGGTCATCTAAGGCAGCATTGTTGTATGCCACGTCTCGTACTTCTATCAAGTGCAAATGAGCCTTTAAGTTTTCACCCAAATTGACACCTTCGGCGCCCAGGTACATAAAACCTGCCAACTCAGACGAGGCTATAGTAGTAGCACTGGCGGCGGTATTGGAAACTCCAGTATACAGGTGTAAGGTTTGGGTGGTGTGGTGGTAAGTAAAAGCAAAAAATTGCCAGCCGGTGCTGTTGCCAAACGGCAGCTCAACCAACGAAGCATTTGCTGCATCATACAGCGCCAAAAAGCTGTTATTGCGCAACACCAAACGAATGTTGCCTACTTGCATAATGGTTTGCAAGGCAGGCACTTGTCCTTCGGCAAAGTCGTCTCTTTTGATCCAACCCGACCAAGTGGCACCATTGGCAGGCGCAATAAAAGTATTGGCAGATTTGACGAAATCGTTTACTCCGTCAAACTTTAGGCTCTGTGCACCAAACGTACGTAACTGTTCACGGTTGGTTACTTGAAAGTGCTGCAACCCAATGGGCAAACTTAGGTTGTACTGCCCAAAGTTATCAGAGCCTACTGGCGTGCCCTCTTCGCTGTTGATGGTGATGTAGTCCAAAGGAGTTGGATTGGCCCCTGAAGCAGATTGAAAGGTTTGCCCGGCGGGAACAGGGTATTCCACCCCGTCTTGAAAGTAAAATACATTGCCCGAAATATTAAATTGCGACTCATCAGTAAAATCTACTTTAGACTTGGTGTAGTCGCTCGCCTGGGTGCTACTTTGCAACAAAATGCTTTGGGCAGTAGGGTTAAACAGATGGTTGGTTTTGACAGGTGCTACAATAAAAGTAGTGCTGGTATTGCCAAAGTTCAAGCCTTCCATCACATAGTTACCAAAGTCATCGGTATAGACAACATACTTCATGGCATTGTTGGTTGCCACCCGGTTCAGCAAATCAGTCGTTGTAGCAATATAGCGTCCGGCGGTGTGGCTTGCCTGGTTGTAGGTTTCCTTATCAGCATCCAAATCAAAACGATAATACAACCACAAATTTTCGTAGGTGTCCTGGTTACCACTAATTACATAAGGGTAATGTTGATGTATTTGCTTATCAAGGCTTGCCATCCACTCTTCGTCGGTTTCATCGCGGTGGGTGGTTTCATCTACACGCACGGTGCCTCTTTTTACTCCCCACACCCTCAATTCGTCCAAGGCATAGTCAGTGCCTGCACTGGCGTTGATGTTCCAGGTGTTCAACACCCCAATACTGCTATAGGCATAAGCAGTAGAATTATTTGCTACCAAAGCCCCATCTATATATATACGTCCACCAATGGCAGACCACACTATAGCATAGTGGTGCCATTGGTCATCTCCGGCAGGGTTGGTATACACCAGATAAGGCGTGCCGTTTCCATTGGTTGCTTCAACGGTGTTGCCTGCCTGCATTTGCACCTGTACATTGCCCAAGGCAAATACCGTGTTGGGTTCAGTGGTGGCTCCTTTGTACCAAAACTCTACCATAAAATCAGAGGCAGCCCCACTTTTCTTAAATACATCCACATTTTTTACCAACAAAGGCTTGGAGTTTTTCGCCAAACCCAAGGCATGCCCTGGCAAACCACCATCGCCCTCAAGGGTAATGGCTGCCTCAGGCGTACCCACTTTGCTCGAAGAAGCTACAGTGCCCGATATTTTCCCATTGTGAAAAACAAACCCATAATCTAGTCCAGTAGAGGTAACCTCTCCGTTGGCTTTGACTTTATACAAGTCGGTTTCGCCAGGCAAAATATTGCTTTTCACTTCAAACGCAAGGTTATCTCCCACATTAGAGCCTGCATTGACCGACCCTATCTGGCTGTCGTTTTTGAATATGTTGTAGCTAGTGGCTCCTTTGATATGTGGCCAGGTAAGCACCACTTTATCAGGGTGAGTTCCTTTAGAGGCTTTCAGCAAAATCTTGTCGTTTAAGAAAATAGGGTGTTCTATGTCGTCTCTTACTTCCATCAACATAATGCCCTTGTAGCTGTAGCTACGTACCCCTTGCCCCATTTTAGGCGAACCCGCCAAGGCATCTCTCCACTGCATGGTGTCTAATGAATCGAGTACAGAAGTAGCTACAGAAGCTTTTTCGTATTGTCCGAGCAGCATATACAAGCCCCGATTGTCAATCAGGTTGGTGAGCTCCACTGCATCCAGCTTAGTGAAACTTCTCAACCAGTTGGCATCAATATCGTCTTCAGTACGCGCTTTGTTCCAAGTACGTACCTCGGCTATTTCAAGCAGGCTATTCTGGTTGCGTTCGCGGTAAAAATACAAATAACGCGGATAAGTAGTGGCAAGGTTTGCCGTTACTTCGGCTTGCTTGCGCCCATTGATGTATATTTGCAATACCTGAAACTTGTACACCAAAGTAACATGGTGCCAGGTGCTTGCCTGTACCGTTCCGCTCAAGTCAATGGTTTGGCTGGTGCCTCCCAAACGGACGACCAACTGGTTGCCCGCCGTCATTTTCAGCGATAAAGACTGGTCATTGCCCAGTATATCGGTCAGTTGCCAGTCGTTGTTGGCAAAGGTAGAACGTACCCAAAACTCTATAGAAGCTTCCTGGGCAATGCCTGCTGACAAAGCCGCCTGTAGGTCAATGCCTGTATTGAAGTGGGTGGCATGGTTAACTGCATTCATGCGCAGTATGCCGTGGCTCTGGGCTCGGAGCGATTGATGGCTCCCCAGCAATAGCAGGGCAAGCAAACCACTCAACAAGTATAATTGTTTGTGTATTTTCATAATAAAAGTGTAGACATACAGCTGATTTGGCAAAAGCTTGGGGCTGTAGGTCAAAAGTGGAGGGTTATTTTTTAGCTGTAGATTTGTTGACTTGTTGTTTGAGTTGGTCAAGTTCCTTTTTCAAGGCAATGGTGTATAAGGTGAGTTCTTCTACTTTTTCCATGAGCAACACATTCATTTGGGCTACGTTCATGCCTTCTTTTATTACTTTTGCTGCTTTGGGTACTTTGGGTAAGTGTCCGTGCTTTTTGATATAAGCGTCTACTTTTTCGAGAGGCATTAGGTCGTAGTCTGCTTCAAACACATAATCGGGGAAACTACCCACATTGAGGGTGAGGCTATGCCCTTTCATACTGCCATTTACGTCAAGGGTAGCCTCAGGGGTAATCGTGTTAATTCCTACCTTTTTGCTATAAAACTCTCCATAAATTAAGGTACGGGTCCTAGAGTTGGCAATATATAAACGTCCAGCTTTTGTTTCATCGTACCCTGCCTGATACCCTAAAAATACGCTGCTGCTCCCCAGAGAATTACTATACCCTGCCTGGTACCCTATAGATACGTTATTATTACCAGAGGATGTACTTCGCCCTGCACTATTCCCTATAAAGATGTTTCGGTCGCCTACCATGGCGCCAAACCCCGCCTGATACCCCATAAACACATTGTCATAACCTTTGGTGTTGCCACGCCCGGCCTCCATGCCCACAAATGTATTGTTGTTACCCGTGGTAGATCTGTGTCCAGCTATATTACCCATAAACAGGTTGTTATTACCCGTGGTATTGTCACGACCTGCCAGCTTCCCTATAAAAGTATTGTCTTTGCCAGTGGTATTGTTCAGTCCTGATTGAAAACCCATAAAGACATTATACTCACCAGCATTTTTAGAACCTGCCTGCTCTCCCAAAAATATATTGTACCTGCCAACATTGTTGACTCCTGTTTGATAGCCCAGCAATATATTACGACTGCCTTCATTATATTCGCCTGCTTCTGCCCCTAAGACCACATTGCTGCCTGCTTTATTATAACGGCCTGCGTCTCTTCCAATGATGACATTATTGCCCACCGTGCCTCCATCTTGCCCTGCCCTGTGCCCCAGGTACACATTGCCAATGCCAGTTTTATTACGCAGCCCAGCTTGATAGCCTGCAAAAATATTTTGGCTGCCGTTGGAAGTAAAGGCTCCAGCACTGGTGCCTAAAAACACATTGTCTGTTCCTTTACGCCCTTCGTTGTTGTTGTCATAAGAGGTTACTCTGGTTTGTGCCTGGGTAATGGCGGCACAGCTCAAACATAGGAATACAATAAACGATAACTTTTTCATTGTTTTGTTTTGGTTAATTTTTGAGGCACCTAGCAAGACTAGCAGTTCCTGTAGCATCATTGACTGATCGCCCAACAGGGTCTTTTCTTTTGCCTTCCTGATGAAGGGCAATATTGCCCGATTGTTTTATACTTAAACAAAAATGGTTTTGAGGATGGATTTTGACTAGTTACCTGAATACCAACATTAATCAATCCTGTAAATCCTAAAATCACTTTCATCTTAGTATATCATTTGGTCTGATGGGTGCGCACCTTCAAGACTATGAAACAAAGTACGGGCAATGGGCGGGCGTATGCTATTTTTGTTGCCCTTCAAACACTCTACAACCACCCCTTCAAATGCCCTTCATGTGCATTGCCTGGCGGGGCTTTTACAAGCCTAAAACCATTCTATAGATAAGATTATTTTTAGAGGAAAGTGGTCTGGTGTGAAATGGTGTGTCTTGCTTGTTTTTGAGGAAATGTGTGAAATGAAACCCTAAAGTCAAACTTACAACTGTGCCCTGTCGCGGTTTACTGCAGCTAAAGCATCAGATTTTGAGGCGATTGGTCAAAAAGGAAAACCAATGCTCCCTCCCTGCCGTGTCGAATGCCTTAATTTATATTCATTCAAAACGGTCTCTAAATATAGTGCTGATGCTTCCTCTGGCGCCAAATAAAAATAGGAGCTTGTATTAATTCACACCTATTTCACCTAATTTTTGATAAGTAATTTGCATTAATTAACAAATAATCATATCCTCGCGGCTAATTTAACCATAAACATAATACCATTATGACAAAAAAAATACTGATTATTACCATGTTACTGCTGCTATCAGGTGTAGTTATCGCACAGAAAAAAACGGTCTCAGGAACTGTTTTGGACGAAAAACAACAGCCATTGATTGGTGCTACAGTGCTTGAAAAGGGTACCACCAATGGTACAGCTGTAGACGCTGAAGGAAAATTTACCCTGAATGTTTCAGAAAACGCTATTCTTCAGGTGCGTTTTGTAGGCTTCAAAACCCAAGAGTTAAGCGTGAGTGGACGAAGTACGTTTAACATTGTGATGGCAGGAGATGCTGCGTTGGATGATGTAGTAGTAGTAGGAAGCCGTGGTGTGCCCAGGGTAGAAGTAGACACGCCCTTGCCTATAGATAAGATAGGTGCCAAAGAGTTGGTGGCCACCGGACAAACTACCTTTGATAAGGCATTGCAATACTCTATCCCATCATTTAGTACGGTACAAACTCCAGTAAATGATGCCACATCTTTGTTGGATCCTTATGAGATAAGAAATATGGGCCCAAGTCGTACTTTGATCTTGATCAATGGAAAACGAAAAAACCTGAGTTCTTTATTGTATGTACAAACCTCTCCGGGTAGAGGCGAAACCGGTGCTGATATTTCGGCAATACCTATAGATGCCATCAAACGGGTAGAAGTTTTGAGAGATGGTGCTTCGGCACAGTATGGTTCAGATGCGATTGCGGGGGTAATTAACGTGGTGTTAAAAGACCAGACCGATGCGCCTGCACTTACTTTAAGAGGAGGAGTTACCGGAGCAGGTGATGGCGAGTTTTTTGGCGTGTCATTTACCAATGGTTCTAAGTTTGCCGGAAAGGGCTTTATCAATTATGCTGTAGACCTTTCGCAGCAGGGGTTGTCTAACCGGCCTGGTACAGTAAATGCCGCAGGGGAAGCCATGGATTTTGGGGCTGATATCAACTTTGTAAATGAGTTTTTGACCAGAAAACCTGATGCAGGTAACATCAATGGAGCACCTCAAACTACCGCTTCTAAGTTTTTGATAAATGGTGGTATCAACATCTCTGAAAACACTGAGGTATATGGTAATGCGGCTTATGTGTATAAGAAAGTAAACAGCTTTGCCAACTACCGTACCCCCTATTGGAGAACCATCCAGGATTTTCCATATTTGGCTAACTTTTTTCCGGGAAACCACCCTACCAACCCTAGTGGATACGATGGATATGTGCCTAGTTTTGACGGAAACCTTGCCGATTACCATGCCACGCTTGGAGTTAAGGGTAAGCTAGGCGAGTGGAACCACGACGCCTCTTTAACCGTAGGTGGAAACCAACAAAGCTATACGGTGAATAATTCACATAACAGAAACTTTGTTTATTCGCCTTCTACCTGGTTAGATGCCAACAGCAATGGAACTGTAGATACCGGTGAGCTTACCCAAGGGTCGTTGCTATACCGCGAAAATTCTCCCATCACATTCGACGTAGGAGGCACTCGTTTTACCCATACCGTGGGTAACATAGATGTTTCCAGAAAAATTGGAGAAAAACTAAGCTTGGGTCTGGGTACAGAGTTTAGGTCAGAAACTTTTACCGTGATAGAAGGCTCTTTGGCTTCTTATGATGGTGGTGGTGCTGACTCTTTTGCCGGAAACCAACCAGAAAACTCAGGCAAGTTTAACCGATACAATATTGGGGGTTATATAGACCTTTTGTATGATATTACGGATAACTTCCTGATTAATGGAACGGCACGGGTTGAGGAATACAGCGATTTTGGCGAAGCGTTTGTGTGGAAAGTAAGCTCTAGATATAAGTTTCTTGATGACAAGGTAATCGTGAGAGGTTCAGCATCTACTGGTTTTCGTGCACCTACCCTGCATCAAATTTACACCCAAAAAGCACAATATTCTTTTGTGCCTGGTCAGGGTATCCAGGTAGGTGGTTTAGTGAATAATGTATCGCCCCAAGCAAAACTATTGGGCATCAAGCCACTTGAAGCTGAAAAATCTCAAAACTTTACTGCAGGTCTTGCTTTGAAGCCTAAAAAAGGGGTAAGCATTGCCATTGATTATTACAACATTGAGGTAAGAGACAGAATTATATTGGGTACAGAAATAGGGCCTACTACAGCAGGAAATACGCCATTAGATGCGCTACTCACTGCCAATAACTTAAGTGATGTAAGCTTTTTTAGCAATGCCATTGACACGCGTACTTCAGGGATTGATTTTGTAGGATCCATTCGTTACCTTGCTTTAGGCTCTGGTACGCTTTCTATCAATTTATCAGGAAACGTGGTGTTGGAAAACAAGCGAATCAATAACGTAAAAAACCCTGCCATTGTTGAATCATCCAATCAGTCGGTAGCCAATGCCACCCAAGAGGCGCTTTTCTTTACCTCAAGACCAGAAACCAAGTGGATTCTTGGACTGAATTATGAATTAGGAAAAGTTACTTTTATGGTAAACAATACGCTTTTTGGCAAAACTACCTTTAAGCAACAAGGGCTTGACAATAACCTAAGAACTGAGTTTGAGCCAAGAGTTGTAACCGACCTGGGGGTTACTATTTCACCTACTGATAAGCTGACCATCTCGTTGAATGCCAACAATATTTTGGGCATCCTTCCTCAATGGAAGTTTGTGGCTGAAAACCCTGCCGGACAAGCCATCATAGATGATACCAGCACCAATGCTTTTGGGCTTACGCCAATTCAGGTACAATCAAATTTGATTACTTTTAACCAACGCTACTCACAAATGACCTACGATGGCTACCACTTTAGCCAATTAGGTTTCTTGTTTAATGCATCGGTTCAATTAAGATTTTAATCAATCACTTTGGTTAATTTAAAACAAAAACCTCCTCAGAGATGCCATTCTCTGAGGAGGTTTTTTGTGTAATCAATATTCGCTGCACTTTTCACACACTAAAGCTTATCTCTGCCATGAGCCCATCCGATGTTTGTTGAATTTCAACCCATTGTATTTGTTCTGATATACCATAGGTCTTTGCCAAAGCCACCTGGTCTTCATCTTTGAATTTTGCCAACATACACAAAGCAATCAATAGTTTGTTGGAGGGGTACAACACCCTTAACCCAAACTTGAGCATTTCCTCAGAGGTCATCCACAGCGAAATAACCAATTGATGTACTTCATAGGTTTCTAAAATTTCTAGCAAAAAACCCGGAAAAGCAGGTACTTGTAACAAATCTGCCAAGTGCAATGTCTGATAGTATTGAGTGCCGATCTCGTCGGAGGGTGCTGTCATCAGGTCTAATTGCCGAATGGTTGGCTCAGCTAAAGACTCCCCATAACCCAAACAAGCCACCTTGGGGCACAAGCTGATCCAACGATTCAACACCCTGCGTTTGTGGTCGTTTGGGTCAAGCGTCTGGAGCACTTGGTTCATAGGCATCTCTCCAGGCAAATACCAACCCGCATTTGCGCCCAAGGTGTTGAGCTCCAGCCACGAGCCCATTCTGGCAGGCTGCCAGTCAATGCCCAGGTCTACCAGCCTTTGCAAAATACTTGTGCTCGCCTTGAGTCGATCCTGATAATAAGTGGCGTACCTCTTCAATACCTCTTTAGCATTGCCTGTATGCTGCAGGGTAAGGCGCTTGCCTTGGTGGGTGCTTTGGAGAGCAAAGCGTTGAAACTGATCAGAGTTTGGTGCCTGTACATGTCGCAACCAATCTTTGATAAAAGTAACGTTGGTTTCGTTGGTTAAGGCGCTGTTTTGTAGTGCCAACATCATTTTTTGCGCGGTATCTAAAGCAAGGGTTTGGTGATTCATAAAGTATTTTTGATTAGAATTTTGTTCATTATAATTTGTCAATAGTCCGCAGCATTTAGTCCGTAGTCCATAGCCCCGACAGGGGGGCAAGTCCTTAGATGCCGATGCATATCGGTGCTTCAAGTCCTTGGATACCGATGCATATCGGTGCGACAAGTCG
>NZ_CANLRP010000113.1 GCF_947493425.1 uncultured Microscilla sp.
CAAGATGATTATCAACTCAACAAAGGGTAATAACAAATTTTATTTGGAGAAAAATTTGATTTTTAACACAGTTCTTGACAGGTTTTGGAAATCTGTCAGGTATAAAATACTATGTATAAAAAACAAACTCCTCGTCAATACAAATTGACGGGGAGTTTGCTTTTATGCCCACTCAATCATTTTTACGTCGAATCCGGGCTTTGCTCTTGGGGGCAGCTTTGCTGTGTTTAAGGTGATTCATTTTTTGGCGGTAACGTTCAGTAAGGGTAAGCTTGACTTTTTTCTTTGCTATGGCTTTTTTGCCTGTGGCAGTGGTTGCCACTTTCTTCTTTTTAGCAGGGTGATACTTAAACAAAGGAGCTTGCTCTTGGGCATACAATGTGCCGCATGACCATAGTATTACAAAGGTAAAAGAAATAATGTATTTCATGTAGGATGTCAATAAAACAGGTGGTATGAACAAAAATAAAAATCTACACTTTATACTGTTTCAGAGTCAATAGTAAGTGTATTTATACAAATAAGTAAACCTACAAAAATAATCTGAGCCATAAAACGGTATCTTTGCCGAGTGGACTTCCTCAAAAAACAGTTCCATAGCTTTGGGCTATGCAAAGGTTTTTTGACTCGCTCACTCAACAAATATTTTGTTTTATTGGCACATCTTATTTTTTCCGCTTTACTAAACGTTTTTTATTTGGTAAAACGTTCGGTCAGCTGTTCGCTTACGAACACTACTTGCACGCTCATGTACAACTTTCGATGGCTCGTTTTTTTGTGTAATTAAAACAAATCCAACTATATTACTGACTATCAAACACTTATGGTCAATTTATTTTTTATTAAATGAACTGGTATTGTAGTTGAATTATGGGAGGCACAAACCATATAACTTTTATTTTTATTTGAGAATTGTTGAGTGAGTCCAAGCATTATGAAATATAAAGTAAAAGAGATTGCATATAACGAAAGATTATTTAAAAAACTGATCAAACAAGCACTTTTAAAGGCTCCCCAACAAAAACATTCTATAGAAGATATTGTACTTGCTACCGGACTTTCTACCCGTTGGGTAGCATATACCCTATCTCTGCTGCTCAGGCGGTATCCTTGCCGCCTCGAAACCAACGAAAATAATGAACTTCTTTACATTTTTGATTTTGACGCTGGCGAAAATCGCCTAAAGCGCTGGTTTACCCAATGGCTACAGACACCACCCAATACTAAAGGGGGTTGGCTCAGAAAAACTGTCGCACATATCGCAGGTATTACTGACCAACTCAAAGATCGCTGGTTGACCGAAAAGCTGATATTGAACTATATACGCAACAACCAGGGGCAAATAGTGATTGCGGAGCTTATCCAACTTACCGGATGGAGTATTCGTCAGGCAGAAACTGAAGCAGTACAACTGCTGGCTAACTACGAGGGGGAGGTGGAGATCACTACTCAAGGGGTCATTATTTATAAATTTGCCCAGTTTGCCAAACCTTCCAACGAAGCGGTTGACATTAGCGAAAGCCTGAAAATATGGGAACGCCCTCTGGCAGAAAAAGAATGGAAGGGAGAAGATTTAGAAAAAAAGATCAAAGCACTCAACCGTTGGAACTTTCGCATAGCTGCCACTGCTCCTTTTGTCTTTGGGGGATTGTTTTACCTACTCAGTGGGAGCGTGCCCACTCAGGTATTATTGCTAAGTGCTGGGGTGCCTTTGTCGCTGTCTACGCTGTTTTATAGCATTCCGGCCGTACGGAAGCTGCGTTTGTCGCTGGAAAATGAGAAGATTCGCCGCAAAAATGTAGAACGTTATGTACTCAAGGCTATTTTTCACCGCATTCACCAACAAATTCGTCCTGAACGTCAAATCAAAGTTTTGATAGATGACGTAAAGCCGCTTAAAACCTATTTGTATTGGTGGAACCCACGCTTGGTGGATCAGTCTATGTTTGACGTGCTCATGATGCTTACTTGTACTTATGACAAAGAGGCTATTTTTAAAGAAAAAGCATTGGCGCTTGATGCAGAACTCAATGTGGATACCAGCGGAGAAATTTGCTATGAGTTTGAGCGTTTGCACCTTGAGATGACCGAGGTGGCGCATAATCGTTTGCCCTCGTCTAACAGTTTTGATAATTTATTGATTTAGTAACTCAAAGCTGCGTTATCCCCACCCCTTGGTAACTAAACTACTTCTCCTAAAAGGCTTCATGTTCGCTTTGGTTTCGGCACTGAGACCATACTCTGGACATTCCCTACCACTTGTACTTCTAATCTAATAATTAACCCAAGTTGCAGCATATAAACTGTAAAAGCTTAACTTCCAGTTATTTGTATATTTCAGGTGTGAGTATAACTAGCACTTGAAGCACCGATATACATCGGCATCTCAAGACTTGTCGCTTGTACCTTACAACTTCTATTAATTAGAGTTTATTTAAAGTCAACTAAAAAACCCAAAGTAGATACTCTACTTTGGGTAATACGTTTTATTTGTTTTGTTTTAGATAAAAGCACCTGATTCAGAGTTTTTCAAATCTTTGTTATGCAGATTTGTGGCCTTTATGCTTGCTGGTACTTTTGATTGGAGGAGCTTGTACTTCTTTTTTTGGTTTTTCTTCGTCCATAGACCGAATATTTTCCAAAATAGAAGCTAATTGCTCATAATCATTTTGCTGTTTTCGATTCATAATTTCAATGAAATTTTAGACACTGTACCTATGACAAAAGTACAACAAAAAAGATTAGCTATAGAATAGTTTCTACGAGTAACCTTTCTTGTGTGGTAAAAGCCCCGAAAACGAAGATTAATGGGTAATACTTACCCAAAAAAAAGGTATAATTCAAAGATGATCGATCGAAATACACCTCTTTATTTGCACTTTTTCATTAATCAGTTCATTCATTTAGTCAACATTTTCAAGACCTTACCTTATGCATTTTGCCTGCTTTGTGTTAGGAGGCACAGGTAAGTTAATTATTAATAACGCAGGGCTTAATTTTAAATAAATTGAGGCATTATTTTAATAAAATTCTCACAAGCCTGATTGTACTCCCTCATGCCAATGTCTTGCCCTCAGGGTCAACACAAAAAATGTTTGCTTTCAAGGTAATGTAAGTTAGCACACTGTATCAATCAAAATGAAAGCAGTAGTTGCTATAGTTTTTCTATTAAAAATAAAATGCCTTTACTATATAAAATCAAACTTTTTAGTAAACAAAATTACAAAAAATACGTAGTGTTTCAACCTGTTTTCACTTTTTATCGGATTTTTTATTAAAATAATTATACAAAACCCTTTCTGTTAAAACCAACACAACTGATAATCCTCTATCTACCAAGCCATTGACTTGCTCGATGTACTGATACTTTTTGCGGTTTTTATACTTTTGGTATGTGTTAAAAAACAGTATATTTGCTAATGCACTTTTAGCAAGCAAAACCAACACCTTTAGTATGTATAAATTAGTATCTGATTTTGAACCAATGGGCGACCAGCCTAAGGCAATCGAACAATTGATTCATGGAATAAAAAACGGTGAAAAAGCACAAACCCTACTGGGGGTAACTGGTTCGGGTAAAACATTTACTGCTGCCAATGTGGTAGCCCAACTCAACCGTCCTACTTTGGTGCTCAGCCATAACAAAACCCTGGCAGCACAGTTATACGGCGAGTTCAAACAGTTTTTTCCCGACAATGCCGTTGAGTACTTTATTTCTTATTATGATTATTACCAACCTGAAGCATTTTTGCCTACTACAGGTACTTATATCGAAAAGGATTTGTCTATCAACAGCGAAATAGAAAAGCTTCGCCTGAGTGCCACCTCAGCTTTGTTGTCGGGCAGGCGCGATGTATTGGTGGTGGCTTCGGTATCGTGTATTTACGGTATTGGCAACCCAGAGGAGTTTGGCAAAAACGTGATCAGCCTAAAGGTAGGCGATGAAATAAGCCGTAACAAATTTTTGTTTGCTTTGGTAGACATTCTCTATAGTCGTACTGAGGCGGGTTTTGAGCGGGGTAACTTTAGGGTAAAAGGCGACACCATTGACATTTTTGTAGCGTATGATGATTTTGCTTTTAGAATTTTCTTTTTTGGCGACGAGGTAGAAGCAATCCACCGTATTGACCCCGAAACCAACCAAAAGTTATCTGAAGAAACAGCCATTTCTATATTTCCGGCAAATTTGTTTGTGACCGGGCAAGATGTATTGCACCAGGCAATCAAAGAGATACAGGATGATATGGTGAAGCAGGTGTTGTATTTTGAAAAAGAAAACCGGGTAGAAGAAGCCAAGCGAATCAAAGAAAGAACAGAGTTTGACCTGGAAATGATGCGCGAACTGGGCTACTGTTCTGGGGTAGAAAACTATTCGCGTTACTTTGACCGCCGCAACCCTGGGTCGCGCCCTTTCTGCTTGCTCGATTATTTTCCCGACGATTATTTGTTGTTCATTGACGAGAGCCACGTTACTTTGCCTCAAATACGCGGCATGTATGGGGGTGACCGTTCGCGCAAGACCAACCTGGTAGATTATGGCTTTAGGCTACCCTCGGCGCTTGACAACCGCCCGCTTAACTTTCAGGAGTTTGAAACCATGATGAATCAGGTGATTTATATAAGTGCTACACCCGCCGAGTATGAACTCGAAAAGTCGGAAGGGGTCATTGTAGAACAGTTGATTCGCCCAACCGGGGTAATCGATCCGGAGATTTTTGTGCGCCCCAGCCTCAACCAAATAGATGACCTGCTGGAAGAAATAGATGCCACGCTCAAAGATGATGGGCGGGTGTTGGTGACTACCCTGACCAAACGCATGGCAGAAGAACTAAGCAAGTACCTCGACCGATTGGACATTAATTGTACTTATATTCACTCGGATGTAAAGCCGCTGGAACGGGTAGAAATTTTGCGCCAGTTGCGTTTGGGCGAAATAGATGTACTCATTGGGGTAAACTTACTGCGGGAGGGGCTCGACTTGCCCGAAGTGTCGCTGGTGGCAATTATAGACGCTGACAAAGAAGGCTTTTTACGCAACGAACGTTCGCTGATTCAGACCATAGGACGGGCAGCTCGTAACGAAAAAGGGAAGGTAATTTTGTATGCCGATAAAATGACGGGATCGATGGAACGTGCCATGAACGAAACCCAACGCCGTCGCAAGGTTCAGGATGAGTACAACAAAAAACACAACATTACCCCTAAAACAGTGAAGAAAAGCAAAGAAGCGATTATGGGACAAACCAATGTTGCGGACAAGCGCAAGAAAGCAGGGGCAAACTATTATACGGCTCCCGATACTATAAATATGGCTGCCGACCCAGTGGTAAGCTATATGACCCAAGACGACTTGCAAAAACTGATCAAGACAACCCAAAAAGCGATGGAAAAGGCAGCCAAAGACCTCGATTTTATGGAAGCGGCCCGTCTGCGAGACGAATTGGCTGATTTGAAGACGATGCTGAAGAAGTAATGCATAGGGGCTAGGTTCTAGCGACAAGTCGCAAGTATTTAGATGCCGATGAATACTGGTGCTATTCCCTATTCCACAGAAAGCTTGTAAAGCATTTATTTTCAGATATTTACTAATTAAAAAAATTATACCATACCTACCAGCGTTTGCTCGCTCTGGTAAGTATGGTTATTTGCCTTGCTCTATTTTACTTTGGTATACTTTATTCTCCAGTTCAACTTCCAGGTTTTGCCCTTGTCAAGCGACGACTCCCAGTCCCAATCGAAACTATCGGCTTTGATGTTGTAAAACACCATGCGTTGCTTAATGATTTTACCCTTAAATTTGCCTTTAGCACCCGTAAAAGATCGCTCAAAAATACGCTTGTTTCCATCAAACTTTCCTACAAAATCGAGGTAAGCTCCCTGGTTATCTACCCAGGTTTGTTTCCAGGTTTTGTTGAGAGGATTGTACACCGAAAAACTCAAGCCGTGAAAGCCTTTCATTTTTGGATCATCGTTAATTATAAAGTTTTCTTTGATCACCTTGCCGTTCAAGATACGGGTAATCTCGTTGGTAGCCTTGCCTATACTACCATCTGTATTTTTCCAGGTAGCGTTCCATTTACCCACCCAAAAGTCAAATCGTTTGTCGAGCGGCACTTCTTTTTGAGTAGGAGGTATGGTGGCCGTTTGTAAAGATACCACTGTAACAAGTAAAGTAATGAAAGAATGTATCATGATGATTTGGTTTGGTTTTGTTTAAAAAAGTGATCAGCCATCAGGCAAAGATTTGTAGCCTGTAGCTTCAGCCTTGGAGCTTCTAAAACCTTGTGGCTGACAATGACAAACATCGCTTATGGGCAAGTAAAAAGAGTCAAATCCGATAAAATTTGACCTAATTCTTTATTTTTACCTTCTAAATTGACCAAAATTGTAAAAAAGAACCCGACAACCTTCTCAAAAAACCCAATACAGATGGAAGATCAATTGCACCAATTTATGTATCAGTCGCCCATTGGCGAACTGGAAATCACTGGCAATGACGCAGGCATACAAGCTATTTTATTTGTAGACAATGCCACCGAAACTGTTTTGCCCCACGCACCCGCCAACGTTATAGCCCCTCACTTGCCCAAGGTTTTGCAAGCTTGTGTAAGCCAACTAGATGAGTATTTTATGGGCAAACGTGAGGAATTTGATCTTTTGCTCAACCCACAGGGTACGGGGTTTCAACGCCGGGTGTGGGAGGCTTTGTGCCAAATACCCTTGGGGCAAATAAGTACTTATAAGAAAATAGCCAAAGCTATAGAGCTACCTAAAGGAGCCCAGGCAGTAGGCGGTGCTAATGGACAAAACCCTATTTCTATTGTAGTGCCTTGCCATCGGGTCATTGGCAGCAATGGTACCCTTACTGGCTACGCCGGGGGGTTATGGCGTAAGTCATGGTTGCTAAAGCACGAGAAGGTAAAACTACCCGGCACCCAATTATCATTGATTTAGGAACGTGATCGCATCTGACAAAATGTATCAAAAAAAAGCACTAAAACTCCCAGCCAATCAATAGTTTTTTGCTGTATTTTTTTCGCTCGGTTACTTCTACAAAGCTAGTACGCACCTGAGCGATTTTTACTCCTTGATGGTCAATGGTTCCGTGCAAAGATATTTGAGGCTCAAAATTTGTCCAAGCCTCTCCCCTGCTTTGGTAAGCCTCTGTAAAGTAAGGCATTGTCAATGTTTTTAAGGCAGTAAAAAAAGAATCGGGTAGCATTTCGGGCAAACGATGATCGCCTCCTGAAAAGGCAAAAATTTTGCTGTGAGGCAATACGGTCACCCCAGGGGCAAAAGTTGCCGAAAAAGTCTGATGGAAGTTTTTCTCAAATGCTTTTCCCAAATAGTCTTCAAATAACGCCAGGGTTACATTCTTGACCTTCCGTTCTAAAGGAGTAGCATCTGCACTATCGCGTTGATACCCTACGGCATCGTAACAAACAAACACGTGGGCATACTGATCTAGTTCAAGCCAACCACGGCCTTGGTTATAATATTCGCCCGTGTTGGGCAATTGTAGCTTTTCAATCAACAAGTCCCTCAGTTTTTCGCACAGTACCGGGTAGCTATCACACAGGGCTTGCCCATCTAATAGAAGTCGAACAATGGTTTCGTCACCGCCACAATCCCACACAGCCGTAATGCGATGTTTTTGAGCATACAAATCTGCCACTTGTTGCCTTAGCTCTTCAAGATAGGTTGCCTTACCTTTGTCATAAAAATTAGCCATGGTTTAATATACAAAATTGTAGCGTATTGGTATTCCTTTACTTTTTTATTACATATTTTTTGTCAATTTCTCATTTAATCCTCAGTTTCGTTACACTTAATCAAATAGTCAATTGAATGAAACCAACCCTTATTGTATTAGCCGCCGGCATGGGCAGTCGCTACGGAGGACTCAAGCAACTGGATCGTTTGGGTGTTTCGGGCGAAACCTTGATGGATTATGCGTTGTACGATGCCGCCCGCAGTGGTTTTGGCAAAGTAGTATTTGTCATTCGTCGTGACTTTGAGCAAGCTTTTCGCGAGAAGGTGTTGGCTCCGCTACAACTTAACATAGAGGTATGTTATGTTTTTCAGGAAACTGAAATAAAATTGAATGATGAAATTATCCAACGCAAAAAACCTTGGGGAACCGGGCACGCATTGCTTGCGGCTAAAAACGAGGTAGCGGGTACTTTTGCGGTAATCAATGCTGACGATTTTTATGGACAAGAGGCTTTTTCTACACTAGTCAATTACTTGACTCATTTGCCTCAGAACAGCTCTGAATATGCGCTGGTAGGCTATGTACTACAAAACACCCTTTCAGACAATGGTACTGTGTCGCGGGGGGTGTGTCAGGTAAACGAAGTAGGCTACCTGACCAACATTGTAGAACGTAAAAAAATCTGGAAAGACGCGCAAGGCATTTTTTGCTTCGATGAAACAGGCAAACAAGTAGAACTTGACGGCAACAGCCTGGTATCAATGAATTTATGGGGAGGCAGTAAAGGGGTGTTTGATGTATTAGAAGCTAAGTTTCCGGCATTTGTACAAGCCCATAAAAACGACCCCAAAGCTGAATTTTTGATTCCTGAAGCCTTTGGTGAGATGATTGCCAATGGAAGCGCTCAAGTAAAAGTGTTGCGCAGCAATGCCCGCTGGATTGGGGTGACTTACAAGGATGACAAACCCGAAGCGATGCAAAAACTAAAAGCGTTGACTGATCAGGGGGTTTACCCTACTAATTTATGGAACTAGCCTCTACCCCACTCGTACGCAAGGTGGCAAAGGTTTTTGCCCTTTCGGGGAAACTCATAGATGCTCAGCCTTTTGGCAACGGACATATTCATGATACTTATCGCCTGGAAACCGCCAAGGGGCCAAGCAAACATACATACATTTTACAAAGGTTTAACCACCAGGTATTTAATCGTCCTGCATTGGTCATGCAAAATATTTTGCGGGTGACTACTCACCTACAGCAACAGGGTTGTACCACTCCTACGCTGGTACTTACCCGCCAAGGGGAACCTTATTATACCGCCTCTGACGGGTTTTGTTGGCGGGTGCTTACTTTTATAGCCGATACTTATACTATAGAAGAGGTACAAAACGAAAATCAAGCATACGAGGCGGCGCGTTGTTTTGGTAGCTTTGCTCGCCAACTCAGTACTTTGCCCTTGCACCAGGTGCACGAAACCATTCCTCGTTTCCACGATTTGTCGCACCGTTATACACAATTTACCCAAGCATTGCCTCAAGCTTTCCCCGAAAGGGTAGAAAAAGCGGCAGAGGCGATCAGGCTGATAGAACAACGGGTGACGCTGAGAAACCAGGTGGCAGAGGTATTGCCCATGTTGCCTTTGCGGGTGTTGCACAATGATACGAAGGTAAACAATGTACTACTACACAATGACACGCATCAAGGGGTTTGCGCTATAGATCTCGATACAGTAATGCCTGGTTATGTGTTGTATGACTTTGGCGATATGGTACGTACTTTTGTAAGCCCGGTACCTGAGGATGCACGACAGCTTGATGGTGTGATCGTACGCAAACATATTTTCGAGGCTTTGACCAAGGGCTATTTACAGGCTTGGGGAGCTGAGTTGCAGGAAGTAGAAAAACAGAGTTTGTGGTTGGGTGCCCGGCTCATGCCTTATATGATTGGTATGCGTTTTTTGACGGATTACTTGCAAGGTGATGTGTATTATAAAACAACTTATGCTGGGCATAATCTCGATCGGGCAATGAACCAACTGACATTGTTGACGAAGCTGGAGGTGTTTCTTGAGTTGTGATGGGCTTTTAGCTTTAGTTTAACTGTTTGTAGGGAGCTTTTAGCCTTTGCTTGAGCTACGATTAGCCTTTAGCTTTAGTTTGGCTGTTTGTAGGGGGCTTTTAGCCTTTGCTTGAGCTACGCTGAGGTTTAGCCTTTAGCTTTTGCTTGAGCTACGATTAGCCTTTAGCTTTTGTTTGGCTGTTTGTAGGGGGCTTTTAGCCTTTGCTTGAGCTACGATGGTTTTTAGCCTTTAGCTTTTGCTTGAGCTACGATTAGCCTTTAGCCTTTTTTTAGCTGTTTGTAGGGGGCTTTTAGCCTTTTTTTGAGCTACGTTGAGGTTTAGCCTTTAGCTTTTGCTCAGTGGTGATTATCATATTTGCGAAAACGAGAAAAACTAACAACTAAAGGCCCCATGAAGAACAAAAAAGCTAAAAGCTAACAGCTAAACCTCCTCGAAGACCCAAAAGGCTCTACGAAGAACAAAAAAGCTAAAGGCCAACAGCTAAACCTCCTCGAAGAACAGAAAGGCTAAAGGCTCCACGAAGAACAAAAAGGCTAACAGCTAAACCCCCACGAAGAACAGAAAAGCTAAAGGCTAAACCCACACCAAGAACAGAAAGGCTAAAGGCTCCACCAAGAACAGAAAGGCTAAAAGCTAAACCTCCTCGAAGAATAGAAAGGCTAAACCTACACCAAGAACAGAAAAGCTAACGTTTCTTCCGCAATGAGGTTTTTATGGTAGATATGAGCCCATTGATTTGCCTTTGGACCTGGTGTACCTCATCGACCAATACCTCGACTTTTTCGCTTGTTAGGTGGTTGACTGCCTTACAAATTAATAATTGAGTTTCAAGTTCAAAAGAGGAACCTTGAGCTATCTCAAGAAATCGTTTGTATTCTTTTTCGCTGCTACGGCTACATCCTTCGGCTATGTTGGAAGGAATAGAAACGGCACAGCGTTGCATTTGTGAAATTAAACCAAATTTCTCGGTGTCGGGCAAAGTAGCGGTGGTTTTATAAATATTTGTCACCAAATTCATACTTTTTTTCCAAATATCCAGGTTTCTGAAATTTCTCATAGTTCTTATTAAATTTGTTACCTTTGGTGGGCAATAATTAGCTTTTAGACTTAGGCTTTGTCATTAGCTTTTGTTTGAGCTACGTTTAGCGGTGGACCTTTGTTTAGCGATGGTGGGCTTTTTTTGAGCTATGATGAGCTTTTTTTGAGCTATGATGAGCTTTTAGCTTTAGTTTGGCTGTTTGTAGGGGGCTTTTAGCCTTTGCTTGAGCTACGATGAGTGGTTAGCCTTTAGCTTTTGTTGAACTGTTTGTAGGGGGCTTTTAGCCTTTGCTTGAGCTACGATGAGTGGTTAGCCTTTAGCTTTAGTTTGAGCTACGATTAGCCTTTAGCCTTTTTTTGGCTGTTTGTAGGGGGCTTTTAGCCTTTGCTTGAGCTACGATGGTTTTTAGCCTTTAGCTTTTGCTTGAGCTACGATTAGCCTTTAGCTTTAGTTTGGCTGTTTGTAGGGGGCTTTTAGCCTTTTTTTGAGCTACGCTGAGGTTTAGCCTTTAGCTTTTGCTTGAGCTACGATTAGCCTTTAGCTTTAGTTTGGCTGTTTGTAGGGGGCTTTTAGCCTTTTTTTGAGCTACGCTGAGGTTTAGCCTTTAGCTTTTGCTCAGTGGCGATTATCATATTTGCGAAAAAGAGAAAAGCTAACAACTAAAGGCCCCATGAAGAACAAAAAAGCTAAAAGCTAACGGCTAAAGCTACTCGAAGAACAGAAAGGCTAAAACTACACAGAGAACAAAAAGGCTAAAAGCTAAACCTCCTCGAAGAATAGAAAGGCTAAAGGCTAAAACTACACAAAGAACAGAAAAGCTAAAGGCTAAACCATTAAAAATATGCACGAAAAGAAACTTCCCCCCAGTACCAAAAAAACGCACTGGCTGTTTGGCAACACCATGGAGCTCAAACACGACTCTTTGGGTAGTTTGCTTAAATGGCAAAAGGAATTTGGCTCGTTTTACAGTTTTTACCGGGTAAATCAGCCCCACTATGTAGCCACCAAACCCGAATACATCAAGTACGTGTTGCAAGACAACAATAAGAATTACCACAAGGGCAAAGCCTTTGAGTATATGAAAGCCCTGTTGGGCAATGGCTTGGTTACCAACGAGGGTGACTTTTGGCGCAAACAACGTCGCATGGCACAACCTGCTTTTCATAAAACCAAACTGGCTGGGCTTACAGAGGTAATGACGGGATTGATTGGGGAGTTTTTGGATGAGTGGGAGCAAAAGTACCAATCGGGCGACCGCGTTAACCTTACTAAAGAAATGAATTTGCTGGCACTCAAGATCGTGTCTAAGGCATTGTTTCAGTCTGAAGTAGGCGAGGCTATTTACAAAATAGGCGATCATCTCAACTATGCATTGTATCGTATGATGATGCGTTTACGCAATCCGTTTTTGCCACCGCGTTGGATACCTACGCCTGCCAACCGTAAAGAACAAAAAGTCATTCGGGAGTTGTTTGGTATTATTGATGGCATTATTGCTCAGAGACGGCAAGATACTCAAGATTACAACGATTTGTTGTCGATGCTGATGCATAGTGAAGATGAGGATACGGGCGAAAAAATGAGCAACCAACAACTACGCGATGAGGTAATGACGTTGTTTATGGCAGGGCACGAAAGTTCTTCGGCTGCTTTGGGGTATTTGTTTTGGTTGTTGAGCCAATACCCCGATATAGACCAAAAAGTGGAGGACGAGCTTGCCCAAAATCTGGGCAGTGCTGCTTTTACTTTCGAGAGTATGCGCCAGGTGCCCTATAGTAGTCAGGTGATCAATGAAATGTTACGCCTCTATCCGCCTGCTTGGACAGTGGGCAGAAAAGCGGTGGCAGACGATGAAATAGGTGGCTACCATGTGCCAGCGGGTACCAGTATTATGATTCCGGCGTATGTGGTACACCGCGATGCTGACTTGTGGGAACAACCTCATGAGTTTTTGCCGGAACGCTGGCAAACCCAACGGGTTAAAGAGTTGCCACGTTTTGCTTATTTCCCTTTCGGGGGAGGGCCTCGTCTTTGCATTGGCGACCAGTTTGCTTTGCTTGAGATTCACGCTGTGTTGGCTTTGCTCAAGCGCCGCTTTACTTTTGAGCACCAACCCCGCCACCACATAGCCTTGCAACCCCTCGTTACAATGCGACCAGTGGAGGATATTTATTTGACTTTAATCAGGAGGGGTTAATTTTTTTTGTTTGTAGGGGCTTTTAGCTTTAGTTTGACTGTTTGTAGGGGGCTTTTAGCCTTTGTTTGACTGTTTGTAGGGAGCCTTTAGCCTTTGTTTAACTGTTTGTAGAGGGCTTTTAGCTTTTGCTTGAGCTACAATAGGGTTGAGCCTTTGCTCGCGGATAATTATCATATTTGCGAAAAAGAGAAAAGCTAACAACTAAAGCCCCACGAAGAACAGAAAGGCTAAAAGCCAACAGCTAAACCTCCTCGAAGAAAAGAAAAGCTAAAGGCCAACAGCTAAACCTCCTCGAAGAAAAGAAAAGCTAAAGGCTAAAGCTACTCGAAGAAAAGAAAGGCTAAAGGCTCCACGAAGAACAAAAAAGCTAACGGCTAAAGCTACTCGAAGAAAAGAAAAGCTAAAGCCTCACGAAGAACAAATAAGCTAAAGCCTCACTCCCATCACCAAAATATCGTCTATTTGCCTGTAGGGTGGGTTAGCGGCTTGCATCCATTCATCCAGCGCAGTTTCCAATAGTTTTTTTTGGGTGGGCAATGGTTCCTCAGCAATACGATGTAAGAGTTCTCTGAACCGTTTTTTCATAAACTTTCGGTTCTTTTTCCCTCCAAACTGGTCTTGATAACCATCTGAGTACAAATAAAATGTTGTGGGTATGCTTACATCTATAGTATGGGTGTCGAAAGTAGGCTTAGCTCCTTTTTTACGGTAACCATTAATGCTGTATATAGCCCCTTTTACCTCTCGAATATTACTGTTTTGCACCAATAACAAGGGGGTTTTTGCCCCGGCATATTGCAACACTTGCCGCTGAGTATCCAGCACCACCAGTGCTACATCCATTCCATCCCTCACCAGTGTATTGTTGGTTTTGAGAATATGCCTAAAGACAGCGTCTAGTCGGTACAATATATCAGAAGGGTTGTCAAACTGCTGTTGTACAATAATGTCGGTCAAAGCAAGCGAGCCAATCATAGTCATAAACGCCCCTGGAACCCCGTGCCCGGTACAGTCCGCCACTACCATAAACACCTTGCCTCTGGTTTGCTCTACCCAATAAAAATCACCTGATACAATATCGCGGGGGCGAAAAAGTATAAAGTGGTCAGGAATAGACTCTTGGGTATCTTCTTCTATGTGCAACATGGCTTGTTGAATGCGCTGAGCATAGGTAATACTTGCCGTAATGTCTTCGTGCTGTTTTTCTACCGTGTGCAAGGTAGTTTCCAACGAATCGTTCATAGCCTTGATCTCTTCGTGGGCTACTTTGATGGTTTCGTTGGCAGTTTGTAGCTCTTGGTTAGAATGAGTCAGGTGGTGGTTGGTCTGGTTGAGCTTGCGATTGTTGCGCTGCTTCTCTACATAAAAAAACAACAAGACCAGTATCAGGGCTATAGTAAGCCCCAAGCCTATATAAGTACTTCGTTGCTCTAATTTACGGTTTTTAAGGTCTGCCGCCATTTGTGCTTGTCGGGCGCGCAGCGAATCTTCTCGTTTTTCGGCTACATAGCGACTGGCGAGTTGGGTAAGCTTGCGTATTTTTTCTTCGTTAAAAAGGCTGTCAGCAAGTTGGGTATACAGTTCCAGGTTTTGATACGCCTCGGCATACTTGCCCTGTGCCTTAAACACCTTCGCCAAATACTCTACACCGTCTCGTTCTATGCGTGGGTTGCCCAGGTTACGCGCCAGTTGCACCCCATCGTTGAGGTATTGTTGGGCTTGGCTGTATTTGTTTTGATCGTAAAAAGCCTTTCCGAGTATCACCCTGGTGTCTGCCAAGGCGCTTTGGGCACCTATTTTTTTCTGAATAACCAACGCCTGGTTAAGGTATTTTTGGGCATTATCGTATTGTTTACGCGTTAGAGCAAACTTGCCCAAGTCAAAATAACTTTCGGCAATACCACTTTGGTCTTTCATTTTAATTCTTATAGCCAATGCAAGCTGATAACACTCCTGAGCTTTTGCATAGTTGCCCTGTAGTTTGTACGTAATGCCCATGTTGTTATAAATATAGGCTACAGCTGTTTGGTTATTTATCGACTTAGAAATGTCTAATGACTTTTGGGCAAACTCAAGCGATTGTGTATACTTGCCCTCCATCCGATAAACCAGACTAATGTTGTTATAGCTCCCCGCCATTCCGCGTTTATCACCTATTTTTTCTCTTATTTTCAAAGAGCTTTGATAAGCTTCCAGGGTTTTGGCATAATTGCCTTGCCGCCAATAAGCAGCCCCCAAACCATTATAAGCATTGGCTTCGCCTTCGGCATAATTACTCTTTTGGGCAGTGGCCAATGCTTGTTGCTGTAGCTCTAACGCTTTGGCATAATGTCCTTTACGCATAATGACCCAAGCCAGGTAGTATTGAGCATTGGTAACACCTTCCGGGTAGTTAATCTTTCTTGCCAGTTGTTTAGCCTTGGTCGTATAGAGGGCTACTTTTACCGAGTCAGAATAGCGATATTCACGGGCAACCATATTATAAATATCTACCTTTTGTCGATCGCTAATATCGGAAGGCAACACCTGTAAAAGCGAATCGATCAGGCGCTGATTTTGCCCCCAGGCCTGCCCAGCAACTAACAAAAATAATAAAAGACAAAATCCTGAGATTTTCATTGTTGGCTTAATAAGGTATACATCTGATTTTAAGCATATTTACTCCAAACAAAGAGCATAGTTTAGCAATTAAACACAGGTTTCAAAAATATGTCCAATGATAGGCACTGCTCCAAAAATTAAGGTAACTAAAATAAACAACAAACCTATTAACCAATATACATCAAAACATTAGGTAATTAAACTCCTCTGAAAGTTTTTAAACTCACAGGAAGTATACTACTTTTTTTATGCCTCTACCAAAAAACAAGCACTACGCCAAGCACTGTTTAATAAATCATTAATTTTTTGTTAGCACAAGCATCTACCAACTTATATTTATCCTAGTAATGACGCCCGATATTAAATTAACGACAATAATGCCCCTGGTCATTTGCATAAGTCCTCATCCTGCACAATTTTGTAGCATCAAAACTTTAAAATAACTACTATATATATTATGTATAACACTGTATCACCAGCCGAAGCCGTTGCTGGTATTCAATCGTCTCAAAATGTATTTGTACACAGCATTGCTGCTACTCCTTTTACACTTATAAAAGCCTTGGTAGCGCGTGCCGATGAACTTGAAAATGTCACTTTACACCATTTACACGTAGAGGGCGACGCTCCTTATGCGCGCTCAGAGTACGCCAAAAGTTTTAGAGTAAATAATTTATTTACAGGTGCCAACACCCGCCACGCTGTACAAGAAGGACGCGCCGACTATGTCCCGGTTTTCTTAAGTGAAATTCCTTATTTGTTCGAGTCACGTATTATCCCTTTAGATGTTGCTTTACTGCAGGTTTCGCCACCCGATGTTCACGGTTATTGTTCGCTGGGTACCTCAGTAGATGCTTCAATGGCTGCCGCCAAAGCTGCCAAAACAGTAATTGTAGAGATTAACCCACAAATGCCACGAGTACATGGCGATGGTTTTTTGCACGTAAGCGATTTTGACAAAATTATAGAAACCAATCACCCCTTACCTGCTCATCCTCCCCGTACCCCCAATGCCATAGAAACCAGAATAGGGCAATATGTAGCCACTTTGGTAGAAGACCGCTCTACGCTGCAAATGGGCATAGGCGCCATACCCGATGCGGCACTTGCTGCTATGACCAACCACAAAGACCTGGGAGTACATACCGAAATGTTTTCGGATGGCTTGCTGCCTTTGATCGATAAGGGTGTAATAACGAATAAATATAAGATAAAACACCGAGGCAGAATAGTGAGTAGTTTTGTAATGGGGAGCCAAAAGTTGTACGACTTTATAGACGATAACCCTTTGGTACGCCTGCTTGCCTGCGACTACGTAAATGATACAACGGTTATTAGGCAAAACCCCAACGTAATAGCCATTAACAGTGCTATAGAGGTAGACCTTACCGGGCAGGTATGCGCCGACTCTATCGGAACCAAAATTTACTCTGGAGTAGGGGGGCAAATGGACTTTATGCGGGGTGCATCTTTGTCTAAAGGTGGTAAACCTATCATTGCATTGCCTTCGGTTACCTCCAAGGGATTGAGCCGTATTAGTACTACCTTAAGGCCAGGTGCTGGAGTAGTTACTACCCGTGCTCACGTGCAATGGGTGGTAACAGAATATGGTATAGCAGAGCTGTATGGGCAAAACTTACGTACCCGCGCCAAGCGGTTGATAGAGATTGCCCACCCCGACCACCGCGAAACGCTGGCACGCGAAGCCAGAGATATATTGAAATTAGGGGTTTAATTTTTTTATGGTTAAATTGTTCTGTTGATTAAGTTTTTATGGTTAAACGGTTTTATGGTTTGCCAAGCACAGTGTGGCTTTGTCTAACCATAAAACCTTTAACAAAGCAGTCAACGTTTACCCATGAACCAAAAGTTGAAGACCTTCTAGCAATTTAAACTATGCCAACCCCCATTGTCGAAAGTGACTATTTTTCTATGTACTTTACAGAAGAGCTCAAGCTATTTGAGCAGTTTTGGTATGCCAGCAGCAAACAAATGACTGAGGCAGATTACAAACAACTACATGATGCCTGGGTACAAAAACTAATTAAGAATAAATATAATATACAATACTTTTATTTAGACAATCGAATCAACCACTTTGTCATTTCAAAAGAGCTACAGCAATGGCACGCCCAGCATGTTACCATCCCCATATTGAGTAATTTGCCTAATCCCAACAAAGTAAAAGTGGCCATGGTAGTAAGCGAAGACTTTGTAAGTCAGCTTTCTATAGAGCATACCATTAACACCCACCAAGCATTTAACCAGATAACATACTATTTTACCAGCCCCAAAGAAGCCCGAAGCTGGTTGCTACAACAAGATTAAAATTTCTCAAGAATATATGATCATTTGTCAAAATACTGGCTGAAATCTCACTTGTTTTTTGCTTGGCTTGGGGAGTCTACTTTGTATTTTGAAACAAAAAACAAAAAAACACCTTCTACAAATGTTTTCATTATTATAAACCTATCCTTGTTTCTGTTTTTTCGCTGTTAACTTCATCAACACAACTTTGTTTACCCATATATACCAAGTAAAGAACATTCAATTCACTAAAAATCAACACTTTATTAATTTTTCGGTTTTTTACTGTTCACCCATTATTTAGCAGACCAAATACTTGCATTTTGGCTTCTGTTTACTTCTTGCACACTACAACTAACAACACAAAATGTTTTGCTTACTTTTTGTATACCTCCATATTTAGGTGAAATATTCTGCAAAACACTAATATTGCCAATGAGTATTCCACTCAAAAACAAAGTTATATTACACTTATTTTAAAATCTTAAAAATTATGAAAAGAATTACCCTGCTAAGCGTGAGCTTCATGATGATGCTTGCTGCCTTCACTTTCTCTTGTAAGCAACAAGAGGCTACTCCTAATGCCCCTGTCAATAACAATGGTATTAGTCAAGAGGTAATTAACCAGTTTAAAGACCTTGGGATTGACGCCAGAAATGGTGTATATACGACCCAAACAAACCCTTTGACAGGAAAAACTCAAAAAGGATATAGTCTCGAAAAAGACGTGTTTGTATCTGAGGATCAGTTCAAAGAAATGCTTGCGAGCCCAACAACAGAGGGTGCCAACGGTGAGCAATACCGTACTAGCAATCTGGTAAACGCTCCACGCACTATTCGTGTACTTGGTTACACTGCCAACAATTCAAACGGATTGGGTAGTACTTTGAGAGAGGCTTTGCGTCAAGCTATTGATAGATACAATGCTGAGAACCTTAGCTTACGTTTTACTTTAGCTTTTGGTAGCAACTTTCAGGTATACGACATAGTAGTATACCAGGTATCTAACGGTTCTATTGGAGCAAGTGCTGGCTTCCCAACCAATGGTAATCCTTACAAGTGGGTGCGTATGAACTCAGGCGTAAACAATGGAGGAATCCAATTGGCTCGTCACATCACTATGCACGAACTAGGTCACTGCATCGGTTTCCGTCACACCGACTGGTTCAATCGCTCTATTAGCTGTGGAAGTGGTGGAAACGAAGGTACTGCTGGGGTAGGTGCTATCCATATTCCAGGTACTCCGGTTGCGCCTAGCTTTGACAATAAATCTATTATGTTGTCTTGCGGTGGTTTAGGTACTCCTGGTGCTTTCTCTGCTGGCGACCGTACTGCATTGAATTATCTTTACTAAGAACTTATAAGGTTGTAAACAATGAGCGACCAACTGCAAGTGTAATTAAAACTAGTTATGCTTTTTTGCCGCTCATTATTTACTGCTGCTTATTACAATTTAAGTAATTGATATAGATTAATTATGTTGTGATAATTAAAAGTAAAACCCTGACCAGTTTTGTGTCAGGGTTTTTTTATGTTCTTTGTTCTTTGTGGAGCCTTTAGCTGTTCTCTGTAGAGCCTTTAGCCTTTCTGTTCTTCGAGGAGGTTTAGCTGTTGGCTTTTCTGTTCTTCGTGGAGCCTTTAGCCTTTTTGTTCTTCGTGGAGCCTTTAGCCTTTCTGTTCTTGGTGGAAGTTCAGCCTTTAGCTTTTCTGTTCTTTGTGTAGTTTTAGCCTTTAGCTTTTTTGTTCTCTGTGTAGTTTTAGCCTTTCTGGTCTTCGTGGGGCTTTAGTTGTTAGCTTTTCTCTTTTTCGCAAATATGATAATTATCCGCGAGCAAAGGCTCAACCCTATTGTAGCTCAAGCAAAAGCTAAAAGCCCCCTACAAACAGTTAAACTAAAGCTAAAGGCTCCCTACAAACAGCCAAAATAAAGCTAAAAGCCCCCTACAAACAGCCAAAATAAAGCTAAAAGCCCCCTACAAACAGTTAAACTAAGGCTAAAGGCTCCCTACAAACAGTCAAACTAAAGCTAAAAGCCCCCTACAAACAGCCAAAAAAAAGCTAAAGGCTAATCGTAGCTCAAGCAAAATCCCATCACCAAAATATCGTCTACTTGTTCGTGGTTGCCTTGCCACTGAGTCAGGGTTTGCTCTAGGTGTTGTTTTTGAGCAGGCATAGGCAAAGTGTGGATTTGTTGCAAGGTTTCTCTGAACCGTTTACGCATAAACTTTTTACCCTCGCTCCCACCAAATTGGTCTTGATAACCGTCTGAGAACAAGTAAAAAGTAGTGGGTTTATCTAATGATACTATATGATTGGTAAAACAACGGTTAAACTCGCGTTGCTCTCCTCCTACCGAGTAAGAATCGCCCTTTAGTTGATGTAGTTGCTGGTCTTGAAAATAAATCATCGTATTACAAGCTCCTGCGTATTGCAAAGTTTTTTGGGCAAAATTGATGTGCACTACTCCCATGTCCATGCCGTCGCGGTTGAGGCTTTCTTTTTGCCGCAAGGTGTGCCTTATTTCTCTATGCAAACTATTGAGTATTTCGTGAGGGGCGTATATTTTCTCTTTGTTTACTACTTGCTTTAGCAGCGACTCACCTATCATACTAATGAGCGCGCCGGGCACCCCATGCCCAGTACAATCCATTGCCACCACAATGGCTTCGTGCTTATCGGGTTGGTGGGGGTGTATTTCAGTTAACCAATAAAAGTCTCCACTTACCTGGTTGCGGGGTTTAAAAAACACAAACGATTGGGGGAACACCCGCAAAATATCTTGTGGTCGGGGCAAGAGCAAAGTTTGTATGTTTTTGGCATAGCCAATACTCTCTGTCAACATCGAGTTTTTTTCGTGTAAATCTTCGTTCAAAGCCTCCAGTTCAGTTTTTTGGTCATTGATTTGGTGGTTTTGGCTCTTAAGCTGAAAGCTCTGTAAAAAGTTGCGACGGATGATCTCGTGACGGAACCTTGATACTACTACAAACATGACCCCAAGGGCAGTAGTAAATGCCAGCCCACTTTGGGGCAAAGGCACTTTGCCTGCATACACTACTATATATACTGTTACATTGAGCCCCACCAAGTACACCCAAAACAAGACACTTTGCCAGAAGGCAATCAGCGGAATGGCGCTCATTAGAATAAGGCAAGCCCCATTGGTAAATACAAAATTGACCATATCGCCCGGAACAGGACGGTAAGCCGACGAGGTAAGTACCGCTACCAAGGTTATATACATCACCCATTGCACCGGCACGCGTAGAGCATAAAAAATGAACAACCCCAAGGCTCCTACCATGGAGGGTATCAAACGAACCCAAACAAAGAAGGATTTTTCGGCGGAAGCCACCATAGAATAATCTGCCAGGGTACCAGGATAAAGCATAATAGTTAACGCTATTGTCCAAATACTTAGCCGCTGTCTGAGCCTTTGTTTTTCGTGAAGCCACTCTTCATGCAGGTGGTCTTCAATAATTGATTTCATACATAATGTTTTGCTGAAAGTAATCTGCCTGATTTGTATATGGTAGTGGTTGCAAGGGTTTGCTGGGTAGTAAAACGCCTTTTGGCAAATGAAGGAGCAATTGTTATCTGCATAAAACACAATAACTTAGCCGGTTTTGATAATATAGTTAAAATTGATAAAATACAAAGCTTTATGAAAATAAGTCAGCACATTGACAGGTACCACACTGACAACCAAGCAAATAAAACGCATAAAGCCTTGCCTGGATTTTTTACATTGGGTAAAAATTTCCTAACTTTGAAATCAATAATATTCCAATGCTTCTTAGTCTGATGTAACTCAACAACTTGTACTTACACAACAGCTGTTGAACATCGGCTGAATGCCGTGGATTATTGATAAAAATTCTATTATAGTCTTTTAAACATAATTAAGTAAAATGGGAAGTTCAACCCCAAAAACCGAAAAGATAGCCGAAAAGTACGACCCCAAAAATGTAGAGGGGAAATGGTACCAATACTGGCTGGATAACAAGTTTTTTAGTTCAAAACCCGATGACCGTGAGCCATATACTATAGTCATTCCGCCACCCAACGTCACCGGAGTCTTGCACATGGGGCATATACTGAACAATACCATTCAAGATGTGTTGATTCGGAAGGCACGCATGGAAGGCAAAAATGCTTGCTGGGTACCCGGCACCGACCACGCCTCTATTGCCACCGAAGCCAAAGTAGTGAGAATGTTGCGCGAGAAGGGCATCAAAAAATCGGAGATTGGGCGCGACAAATTTATGGAATATGCCTGGGAGTGGAAAGAAAAGTATGGCGGCATTATTCTTAAGCAGCTTCAGACTTTGGGCGCATCGTGCGACTGGGATCGCGAGGCTTTTACTATGGACGAGAAGCGTTCGGAGCAAGTATTGGATATTTTTATCAAGTTATATGAAGATAAAAAAATATACCGTGGCTTGCGCATGGTAAACTGGGATCCGGTAGGCAAAACCACCGTATCGAACGAAGAAGTAATCCATAAAGAAGAAGATTCTAAACTTTATTATATTAATTACCGCATTGCCGAGGGCGGTGGCTACGTTACAATTGCCACTACTCGCCCCGAAACTTTGCTGGGCGATACGGCGGTATGTGTAAACCCCGAAGATGAACGCTATAAGCACTTGATCGGCAAAAAAGCCATTGTACCATTGGTAAATCGTGAGGTACCTATCATTGGCGACAAGTATGTAGATACCAGCTTTGGTACGGGTTGCCTTAAGGTAACTCCAGCCCACGATATGAATGACTATGACTTGGGTAAGAAGCATAACCTTGAGGTGATAGACATTTTTAATGAGGATGCTACGCTCAACGAAGCTGCTCAGATTCATATTGGCAAAGATCGTTTTGAGGTGCGCAAAGACATCATCAAAGACTTGAAAGATGCGGGTTGTTTTATTGCCGAAATTCCTTACAAAAACAAGGTGGGAACTTCGGAACGTACCGGGGCAGTAATTGAGCCACGCTTGTCTAAGCAATGGTTTGTGGCAATGAAAGAATTGTGCGAGCCTGCGCTGGAAAACGTATTGAACAAGAACGTGGAGTTTCACCCGGCGTCGTTCGAAAACATGTACAAGTCTTGGATAGATGGTATTCAGGATTGGTGTATTTCGCGCCAGTTGTGGTGGGGGCATCGCATTCCTGCTTACTATTTGCCAGGCAATGACGAAGAGGAAGAGCGTTTTGTAGTGGCTAAAAACCTGGACGAAGCTTTTGAGAAGGCTCAAGCCATTGACCCAAACATCAAAAAAGAAGACCTTCGCCAGGAAGAAGACGTACTAGACACCTGGGCGTCGTCGTGGTTGTGGCCTATTTCGGTGTTTGATGCCGACGAATTAGATTATTACTACCCTACTACTACGCTGGTAACGGGGTTTGATATTATATTTTTCTGGGTAATGCGCATGATCATTGCCGGATACTATGTAAAAGACGAAAAGCCATTTAAGCATGTATACTTTACTGGAATGGTAAGGGATAAAATGCGCCGCAAAATGTCTAAATCGTTGGGTAACTCGCCCGACGTATTTAAGCTCATGGAAAGGTATGGCACCGATGGTTTGCGTTATGGTATATTGAGCAGTGCAGCGGCAGGCAACGATATTATGTTTGACACGCCTGTACCACCCGACAACGCCTCAGACGCAGTAAGAGAAGCGTTTTTTGAGGACAGCAAAAATCTGGATTCTAATATTTGCGAGACAGGACAAAAATTTGCCAATAAGATTTTCCAATCTTTCCGCTTGATCAATATGTGGGAGGTAGACGATAGTTTGCCTAACCCTAACAAGGTGGCGATGGAATGGCTTGAGGCAACTTTTAACCAAGAGTTGGCAGCTATTGAAAAGGGCTTGGGTGAGTTCCGTATTTCGGAGGCACTTACCAAACTTTATTCGCTGTTTTGGCACAATGGCTTCTGTTCCTGGTACTTAGAAATGATCAAGCCTGAGTATGACCAAGCCGCAGGTAAGTCTAAACCTATAGACGGTGAAACTTACCGATTTACGGTAGATTATTTTGAGCGTTTGCTCAATGCATTGCATCCATTTATGCCTTTTATTACCGAGGAGATTTGGCAATTGATCAAAGAACGTGGAGAAAAGGATACCATTTGTTTGGCAGCTTACCCCACGCCAGGTACCCAAAACCCTGAGTTGGTGGCGCAAGCTGAGGTAGCTTTTGAGGTAATTCAAGGCATTCGCGATATTAGAAACAAAAAAGGCTTGAAAAAACACGAACCTTTGAAGTTGATGATCAAAACGGATGCTCCAGAGTTGTTCAACAAGTTTGAGCAAATCATTCAAAAACTGGCGGCTATCTCAGAAATTGAGTTTGTAAACGACAAGGTAGCTGGTGCAGCGAGCCTAGTAGTGAAAAACCACGAGTGTTTTATCCCGTTAGAGGGCAAAATAGATGTGGAGCAAGAGCGCACCAAGTTAGAGAAAGAGTTGGAGCGCCATAAACGCAACTTGAACGCTTCTACCAATAAGCTCAAAAACGAGCGCTTTGTAAACAATGCCAAGCCCGCTGTAGTAGAGAGTGAGCGTAAAAAACTTGCCGATGCTGAAGCAGCCATCAAGGTATTGGAAGAGAGCTTGAGCAGTTTGTAGTTCTCAGCCCTAAGGCTTTAACGATAAATCCTTAGATACCGGTGTATATCAGTGCTACAAGCGATGCACACTACATCATATATATCAATAAGAAGGCAGCCTCCCGGCTGCCTTTTTTTATCTTCTTGACAAAGCCTGAGGCGATGAAGTTATTTTTTTAGTCACCCCCCTAAAACTTCATCATCACCGCCCCGCCTACACTTTTGGTTTGGGGCATATTGTACAAATCTACCCCAAAACCATTGCCTGTACCTGTGAGATTAGTTTCAGGATCGATGCCTGTATAGCGGGTGTCCAAAAACAAGTTACGTCCAATAAACGACAAAGTTAGCTCAGAAATTAACCAGTTTTTCAACCACTGAGCAGGCAAAGTATAGGCTATGGTCAATTCGCGCAAGCGCAACCACGAAGCATCCTGGAGGTTGGCTTCAGAAATGCCCGTCACACCATAAAAAGTAAAAGGGCTTGCTTCAGCTGCCTGGGTAGCATTAAGGTTATAAAAATTGACTGGAATATCGTTGGGGCTGCCGTCCAGCTTTACCCCAGGAAAAATATAGTTGTTGATCGTACGAGCCGCCGCCGCGCGTTGCGACATGCCGGCATAATCGAGGTTGGCTTGGGTAGCATTCCACATATCGCCTCCTCTACGAATATCCCACCGCATTCCTACGCTGACTCCTTTCCAGCTAAAATTGCTTTCAATGCCCCACAGCCAATCGGGTGTAGGGTCACCCACTGCCCCCGTCACCCCCAGAGTAGGCAAGCCTTGGTTGTTGATGATGAGTTCGCCCTGGTCGTTTCGCTGATAATAGGTGCCATATAATACGCCATAAGGTTGCCCATTACTCGCGCTCGAATAGGCGGGTCTTAAGCCATCAATGCCCCCCATATTGATACGGGCAACCTCGCGAGGCAAATCGCTTACTTTACTGTTAAACCGGGTAAGGTTAGCCGATACATACCAACGGACTGCTTTATTTTTGATGACCTCTCCCCCTAGCTGAAACTCCCAACCCTGGTTGTTAATCGTTCCTCCGTTGCTGAGCACATTGCCCCTGGTTACATCGTTTAAAGCAATGATTTGGTCAGTAGTAGTGGTTTGGTAATGGCTTACGCCTGCCCTCAGTCTATGATTAAACAAGGCAACACTGGCGCCATACTCTATAGTAGAGGTCATTTCGGGATTAAGGGCAGGCAAGTAGCTTGCGTTGGCGGTGCTTAGGTCAAGGCTGGTGGTGCCAAGCCCAAACAATAGTTGGGTACGATTGAGGTTGCCCTGGCCATAAGTATATACATCAGCATCGCTGGATATTTGGCTGTAGTGGGCGTTGAGCCTGAGTTGGCTGACTATTTTTGAGTTTTTGAAAAACAATGGGGCAAAGTCTATCCCCAGCCCTACTGTAGGTGTGAGGGTAGCCGCGTTCAGTACCGAATGATTGGCATTGACCAAGCCTACATCCAGCGTGAGCCCATCGAGGTAATTGAGCGAACCACTCAAGTAAACATTTCGCATGGAGCGTTCATCGGGCAGGCTAAAACGGTTTACTTCTACTCCATTGTCAAGCGAAAAATCGCCCCGTACCCGCAAAGGAGTCGCAAAGGCGCTGGTGTTGATCAATGCTTGTCTGTTTTGGAAATAGCCCACCCTGGCATCTACCGAGAGTTTGTTCCACAGCTTGGTGCGATAACTCAACTCAGTGGTAAAATAAAGGTTGTTCATCTCTAGGTTCTCTTCGGTAAAAGCCCCCAACAAAGAAGTAGAGCTTTGTATGTCAAACCCCACACTGCGAAGATCGCTGCGACTATCAACCGATACTTGCGTGGTAAACCGCCAATGCGGTGAAACTTTCCAGGTCAGGTCAAACTGCGCCAACTGCCCCGTCAATACGTCTCCATAAGGGTTGCGGTTGATAGAACCATAAGGATTTTCTATAAAAAAACTGCTGAAACTTCGTGGAGCACCGTTTGCCAATAGGGTAAAAGTAGAAGGGTTTCGGCTTGCCTCACGGCTAGAGCCGTTACCGTGGCTGTTGTCAAACGAAGGAGGAGTGCGCATTACCCCCCTTGGTATACTTGCTCCTGTATTGCCTTTGTATGCTCTTTGCCCCCTGGTATTAAACAGGTACAGCTTGCCCCCTATAGCAAGGTGAGGCGTTATTTTTTGGCGAATGCCTGCACTAAAATTATTGCGATAAAAACCAGTGGTATGCACAAAACCATTTTGTTGCATTCGCCCTGCCGCAAAGTAATACTGGCGGTTTTTGCTGCCTCCACTTACCGACAAGTGCGTGTCGAAAGTAAAACCTTGTACAAAAAAATCGTAAGGGTCATTGGGTGTAGCCGCCACACCTCCCGCTCGCAACGGCACCAAACTACCCTGCCTGCTATATAGAGTGGGGCGTCCATTGTATTGCAAATCAGCCAGGGCTGGTCCCCAGGCAAACTGTAACCTACTTTCGGGGCCAAAGTGTACCGACCTGCCGCTCACGGGCAAACCCTGGGCATACGTATTTTGTAATTCGGGGAGTTTGTTGACATTGTCGACACTAAACCGATTGTAAAATACCACGCGCGGCGAAGTATTTACCTTGCCTTTTTTGCTAGTTAAAAGTATTGCCCCGTTGCGGGCAAGCATGCCATACTTAAGCAAACGAGACGAAAACGAAGGAATGATTTCTACTGAGGCAATATCGTGTGGGCTTAAATCCATCAGACGATTGGTTTGGTCTACTCCCACCACCGAATTGCCCAGTGTAAGATTATTGACAGGCATTCCATCCAAAATAATCAACGGGCTGTTGTTGCCATTGATAGAGCGGTGCCCCCGCAACAGCAGTTGAGTAGCGGCACCCGGCGCTCCCGACGATGACGTAATCCAGGCACCAGCCACCCTATTTTGTATACTTTTAAATATATCGGTGGCATAAGTAAGTGCTTCAGGCTTGAGGGTGCGCACGGTATAGGTTTGGGGCGGTGTGGGAGCGGGTAGTTTTTGCAGTTCAATATTGACGAGGTGTTCTTGACCAATGACTTGGGTAACCGTAACAAAACCGGGTAAACTAAACACCAACGTTGAGCGACTAAAGGTGGGTAAGCTCAACTGATAAGTCCCGTTTGCCTGGGTAGTAGTAGCAAGCTTGCTCCCTTTTAACCATACTTGAACCTGGGGCATTCCTTGATTTTGGTAGGTTACTTTACCTTTGACCTGAACGCTGTCTTGTGACCAGGCAGGGCTGGCTAAAAATAAAACACAGGTAAAGGTAGCTAACAAATAAGAAGTGCTTAGATAGAAAAACTTCATAAACATTTTTTTATAGAACTCCTCCCGTTTTTTGTCCATTCCTAAGCCAAACACTTAAGAAAAACTCAAGGAGATAAAGTATATGCTGCAGTATTGGCTACAAGATAATTTTTTTGGTGAAAACCCTCACGTTACCCCAAGGTTTTATTTGGGGTAGTTCTACCACTGCACGTACTCTACCCAGCTTTTGGCTCGTAAACCCGGTTGTGGAGACACAAACCGAGACGAACACTCTTGAGCTCAGCAGAGTAAAACTCTAGCTTCGGTTTTCAAAAATACTGTCACCGCCTCAGCTCGTGTCTCCACGAG
>NZ_CANLRP010000114.1 GCF_947493425.1 uncultured Microscilla sp.
TGTCGGCTAGTGGCCAGTACTCCCAAACCTTCATCAATACAAAGAAGGATACTCACTCGTTTTTGATAGTGGGCAGGCACACTCGTTTTTGATAAATAACTTTGAAACAAGCGACGATGACGAGGATGTAACTCAATATTAGGAGCAGTAGGTTTTGGCATTGATATAAAATATTGTTAAGCTACAAATATAATAATTTTATATGAAAAGAATTTGGTTCCCAAACCACTAGCCGTATGGCTCACTTTGAGTCGAAAACTATTTTGCTGCGCAAACAAGTCCGAAGACTTGTATTTATCAATACTTTCAAGTCTCCTCAAAAGACTTAAAAGAGCTAAGTAACAAAACGCGAGTTGCCTAAAGAAAAAATAGCCCGATGAAAAACACCGGGCTACCCAACTTTGTATCATCAACGTTTACTCTAATATCACTACCAAGTCGTCTTGTTGTACCATTCCTTCTTCCAAAATAATTTGCTTTACTTTGCCCGGTTGGGTAGCGGTAATGGTCGTTTCCATTTTCATAGCTTCAATCACAAATAACGGCGTGTTTTCTTTTACTTCGTCGCCTCCTTTTACCAACACATTGGCAAGTTTTCCCTGCAAAGGAGCACCTACTTCTTTGGTGTTGCTTTGGTCACGTTTGCGATTACTGGCTTTTTTCACTTCCTGGTTTACATCCCTTACCTTGATCACCCTTACTTGGCCATTCAGTGAAAATGATACTTCACGATAGCCTTCATCATCGGCCGCCTGGCTTACAAACAACAACTTGATCATCAATGTTTTACCTTCATCTAAACGTACCAGAATTTCTTCGTTAATATGCAAACCATAAAAGAAAGCATAAGAAGGTAGGTATACCAAGTTGCCAAACTGCTGACAAAAATTGTGGTAATCGTCAAATACTTTGGGGTACAACAAGTAAGACAGTAAGTCTTCAAAAGTGTAAGGTTTATTGTAATTGTCGGCATTGTATTTTTTATCAAATGCTGCCCACTCCTGATCAAAATCAATGGGGCTCATGTGCTCATTGGCTCGTCCAGTAATAGGCTGGTTGCCCTTGAGTACAATCTTGAGCATCTCTGCCGGAAAACCTCCCTTGGGTTGCCCCAAGTCTCCTTTAAAAAAATTGATCACCGACTCAGGAAAAGACAAGGTATTTCCTTTAGCCAAGATGTCCTCTTTGGTCAGGTCGTTAGAAGTCATAAACATAGCAAAGTCGCCCACCACTTTCGAGCTTGGAGTTACCTTTACAATATCTCCGAACAAATCGTTGGCAATGGCATAGTTTTTCTTGATTTGCTCAAATTTATCGCCTAAGCCCAATGCATTTGCCTGGGGGCGCAAGTTAGAATATTGTCCTCCGGGTATTTCGTGCCCATATACTTCGGCGGTACCCGCTTTGAGCCCCGACTCGAAGGGGTAATAATACTCCCGAATTTGTTCCCAATAATGGGCATATTCGTTGAGCGAAGCAAGGTTGATGGGGTTGTCGCGCTCGTGCCCTTGCATAGCCGCTACCAAAGAGTTGAAGTTGGGCTGCGAGGTAAGCCCCGACATAGAACTAAGCGCTACATCTACCACATCTACTCCTGCTTCGATGGCTTTGAGGTAAGTAGCCGACTGGATAGAAGAGGTATCGTGGGTGTGCAAGTGAATAGGCAAACTGATGTTTTTACGCAATTCGGTAATCAGTTTTTCGGCAGCATAAGGTTTTAACAAACCAGCCATGTCTTTGATCGCCAACAGGTGGGCTCCCTCGTCTTCCAGCTGTTTGGCAAGTTCTACATAATAGTCTAACGTATATTTTTGGTTGTCAGGGTCCATTATATCGCCGGTGTAACAAATACAGGCTTCAGCCAATGAGTTGGTATATTCGCGCACAGCACGAATACTCACCTTCATGTTTTCTATCCAGTTGAGCGAGTCAAAAATACGGAAAATATCAATGCCATTTTCGGCGGACTTTTCAATAAACTTCTCAATCAGATTATCGGGGTATGCCTTATAACCTACTGCATTAGAGCCTCGCAACAGCATTTGTAATAAAACATTGGGCACACGTTTACGAATTTCCTGTAGGCGTTGCCAGGGGCTTTCTTTCAAAAAACGCATCGCTACATCGAAGGTAGCACCTCCCCATACCTCCATCGAAAACACATCGGAATGCGCTTTGGCATAACTCTCGGCTACTCGTACAATGTCTAACCCACGCATACGGGTGGCCAACAATGATTGGTGCGCATCGCGGAAGGTGGTATCGGTATAGTGGATTTTCTTTTCGTCTTTGAGCCACTGCACAAACCCATCACGTCCCAATTGGGTCAGCTTGTCTTTAGTGCCTTCAGGAGGTTTGGTGTATTTGGTAAAATCAGGCACTTTTACAATGTCAAAGTACTTGGTTTTGTCTACATAACGCACATCAGGGTTGCCGTTTACTACCACATCTGCCAAATAGTTGAGTATGCGGGTGGCTCGGTTGAGGCGCTGTGGAACATTGAACAGAGAAGGGTTATTGTCAATAAATTTTACGGTGGCTTTGCCCGAAGTAAACTCTTCGTTGGTAATTACATTGAGCAAGAATCCTACATTGGTTTTTACCCCTCTTACCCTAAACTCTTCCAAGGCACGGGTGAGACGTTCGCTGGCACCTTTGAGGGTACGCCCCCAAGCAGAAACTTTTACCAGTAAGGAATCGAAAAATGGTGAAATAGAAGACCCGGCATAAGCATTGCCTGCATCGAGGCGAATGCCAAACCCAGAACCACTACGGTAGGTATTGATGGTTCCATAGTCGGGTTGAAAGTTGTTTTCGGGGTCTTCGGTAGTAATACGACACTGAATGGCGTGCCCATGACACTCTACATCGGCTTGCGAGTTCAAACGTAGCTTTTGATCAGAGAGCTGGTGTCCCTCGGCAATCAAAATCTGCGAACGCACAATGTCTATCCCGGTTACTTCTTCAGTAATGGTATGCTCTACCTGAATACGAGGATTTACCTCAATAAAATAAATATTCTCGTCGGCATCTACCAAAAACTCCACCGTACCCACATTGTTGTAGTTTACGCTTTGGCAAATGCTGAGGGCGTATTGGTACAACTTGTCTTTGGCAGCCTGTGAGAGGGTAATACAAGGAGCTATTTCTACCACTTTTTGGAAACGGCGCTGCACCGAACAATCGCGCTCGAACAAATGCACCATGTGACCATGGTTGTCTGCCATAATCTGCACCTCGATGTGTTTGGGGTTTTCCACGTATTTTTCCAAAAATACCGTATCATCGCCAAAAGCTTTGAGGGCTTCGCTGCGGGCTTCTTTGTAGGCTTTGGTTAACTCTGTATCGTTTTTTACCACGCGCATGCCACGCCCTCCCCCTCCTGCCGAGGCTTTTACCATAATAGGGTACCCTATATTTTGAGCTTCAGCCAAAGCAATGTCTACTGAGGTAAGTTTTTGCTGACTGTCGTTGATCACGGGTACATTGGCTTTTTTGGCAATCAACTTTGCCGACACTTTATCGCCCAGGTTTTCCATTACCTCAGGCGTTGGTCCTACAAAAATAATCCCTTCTTCACGGCAACGACGGGCAAAGTTTACGTTTTCGGACAAGAAACCATAGCCAGGGTGGATAGCATCTACATTATGCCGCTTGGCTACATTGATTATTTCCTCTATGTTAAGGTAAGGCTTCAGGGGGTCATTGTTTGCCCCTATTTTGTATGATTCGTCGGCTTTGTAACGGTGGAGCGAGTAGCGATCTTCATAAGTAAAAATAGCCACTGTAGTAATTTTAAGTTCTGAGGCAGCCCGCAATACACGGATAGCAATTTCGCCTCGGTTGGCAACCATTAACTTTTTAATTGGTCGTAGTTCTGTTGTCATAGTATAAGTTTATTATAAGTGGGCATTTTCACGGTCAGCTTTTCGTAACAAATCACAAGTTTTTTTGCAACGCCACGCGCTTGGTTCATCTTTGCCCCTTTTTGTGCCCTACAGACACGTAGTGATTGATAATAGAAGATAGTGTAATAGTTGATAGCTTCTACAGCCTCAAGCTATTAGCCCTTAGCTTTAGGCTGGTTTGCAAGCATGCTACCTATTTTATAATACATTGATTTTTAAGGGTTTATAAATCGGTAGATGGAAGTATTCAGTCGATAGTCAATAGCCCCTACATCCTCAATCTTTTAGCAACAAGCTTCAAGTTTGACGCTACTCTACAAGCAACTTACCGATTTTATAGGACGCTGATTTTTAGCGTTTTATAAAGTCGATAGATAGAAATATTCAGTCAATAGTTGAAAGTCTGCGTATACAAACAGCTTTGTTATATTGAACTCAATCAACTGAAAAGTATCCAACTATTTGCTGTTTATGATTATGTGTAATACAATGTGTATAAAACAATCGTCTTTTTCGAGATACTGCTCAATTTAACAAATAAAGGGTTTAGGGCAAGGGGTTTGCCTCTTTAGGTGCAGATAAAAAGGTAACTAACAGAACTAAGATTGCAGTATGGCAAGACAAAGTTTACTTCAAAAAGGGGGGCAAAAAACCTTTCCTGTGTTTTTTTATAAGAAAAGCGGCACTCCTGCATGTTAAAATTTCACGTTTTTGTCATCGGCTGAAATTATAAGATAAAATGCGGTGAGAGTTTTGTTTAAGGCAAGGCTTTATTTATCTTTTGCTATCACGACATACAGTTCAAGTTTTTCACTTTTTATAGATAATACAATGGCCCAAAAACAATTGAAATGGTACAAGCTTTTTGAAGACTGGGAAGAAGCACGCAAAAAAGTACCCCTTAATAGTACCAAAAAAGTGCGCATTGGCAGCAAAAAAATATGCTTGGCACATACCAAAGAAGGTTTTTTTGTGGTAGACGATGAATGTACCCACATGCGTGCCTCGCTTACCTCAGGGCACCTCAACGATTTTAACGAAGTCATTTGCCCTTGGCACGACTATAGGTTTTGCCTGAAAACAGGGGAAGAAAAAAGTGGCAAAAATGCTCGTCCCTTGCTTACCCACCGAATAGAAGAAAAAAACGACTCCATTCAATTGGGACTTTACAAAGATGAGGTACCCCCAAAAAAGGATGAGTTTAGTTATTAGATTTAAGCTTGGAGCGACAAGCAGCAAGGGGGTAAAACCAACCTTGCCGTTTGTCACTTTTTGCCTTTAGGAATGGTTGAAAAATAAGCTACTTACCTGGTGATAGGGGTTTCTTTTTGAGATGAGACACTGCATAGCTATGACGAAAAAAACGAATAGTGCATTGGGGATTAAATAAGTTGCCTATTAATTTGGATGAATTTTGTTTTCTGACGCGCTTCAAAAAGTGCGCATAGCCAAAGCTATGTAAGCTTTTTGAAGTAAAGTAAGCGGGCTAAAGACTCCGAATAATATGATAGGAATTTAGTTTCCAGTGCACTAGTTCCAACATAACTACCGGGGTAACAAAACATTAGGCAGAAAGACCAGCAGAAAAAGTTATTTTTTGTCTATTCATTAGACATTATTACGAAAAATTACAGGCATTGATATTCAGTGCATTAGACAAAGATCGTTTACAAGGATTGCAACCTGTCATAAGAATGAATGCAGCGACTATTTTTTGAGAAATCGTCAGTAAATGAGTCGTTATCAATCCATTGAGTCTTTAAAAATTTTTCGTAATAACCTTTATTACTTCTTTATTTTTGTCTTCAACACCTCCACTCCTTTCTGCAATGCTACATCTTGATTATCTACATAGTTTTGCACAGTTGGAGAAACTTCTACATGTGGAATAATGCCATAGCCTATAAACTCTTTGCCATTGGGGTAAGTATCATTTTTGGTACATACCCTTGCCTTGCCTCCTCCGGGCAGGTCAAACATCAAGGGTTGTCCAGTGCTGCCATAAGTTTTTTGTCCTACTCTGGTGGCTCGCTGAATGTTTTCGAGGTAAATCAGAAAATCTTCGGCGGCTGAAGCTGTATGATAACTGGTGAGCACTACCAAGGGTACTTTTATTTTTTTTGCGGTTACATCATTGACCGTACGACTGGTGTCGCCTATGTACCAAGCCTTTTTTTGGTAATACTTCAGGGCATTGGCTTCCCATTTGTTCAGTTGATAGCCAGGCTTTTGCTGTATTTTTTTGTTTACAAACTTTCCCCAGGCCTTATAAGCTGCCCGGTGTTCGCGGGTTTGCCAACGTGCCCCCAACAGTATTTTTTGCTCAGTAAAATGTTTGACAATGAATGAAGCATTGTTACTATTTCCTCCCCCATTTTTTCTCACATCTATGATCACCCCTTTGGCTTGATACAACTTTGACAAAAATTTGGGAAATTCTTTTTGTATGCGGTCGTCATCAAAGCGATTGATGGCAAGGTAAGCTATTTGCTGATCTAACCATTTAAACTCTAGCAAAGCCGGGCGTTTATTGGGCTTGACCCATTGCACCCCGGTTCTGTCGCGTGGCAGCTTTACCTTCAGTATTTTGCCAGAAGGCTGTTTTATTTTGAGTTGCACCCAATTGTTTTTTTTGCCTTGCAACATTGTACGAATACCCCTGTCCCAGCGCACGTACTGGGTAGAACTGGCAATGTAGGGCAGTTTATATTGTTGTACATATTTTTCTACAGGTTGTTTGTTTACTTCTACTATTTCTGAACCCAGGGGTATTTTCCCTGCCAGAGACTTATCTACATTACGCACAAAGGCACGTTTGCCTATAGCTACCAGTTTTAGCTTGGGGTAACTAAGTTGCCTACGTATTGGCGGGGGGTAATACACATTGGTGTGCCCGTCTTGCAACAAGGCACAAAACTGTTTGAGTACATCGTAGTATTCTTTGGTACTTTTGGTAGCAAGCACCTTGGGAATATAGTCTTGATAGGTTTTGTCCCAGTCGAGTTGGGGTACTTGATGAAAAAACGCAAAGTTATAATTGACTTCTTGCCAAAACAACGACAAACCATACAGTTTATCAGCACTGCTCAAGGACTGCGGCCTAGTGTTGTTTTGTGCCTGAATACGACTTGACAAGCTTAGCAACAGCACCAATAAAGAGAGTTTAAACAATTTTTGAGGTTTTACCATTATATGACCTATTTTAAGTATTTTACTTTTGAAACCGTACACTTTTTTATAGCAGATAAGCCTTGATTTTTTTGATGGTTTGACAGCATAAAAATAGTTGTTAATCTGCTAAGTTGTAGAATAAAATCTACTTTCGTCAACCTCATTAATTCGTTCATTCCCCTTAATCAAGTTCGGTTCACAACTCCGAGCTTGCTCTCGAAGGATCATGGATTTTCTTCAGCTAAAAAAACGAACCAAAAAAAGCTCCACCGCTGTAGTGAAAAATTAGCGTACGGTTTTGAAATTTTACTAAATGATTACTCTACTCTACTATTGTTTGTGTCTCCACAAATCGCCCTGTCATAGAGCTTGGGAACAGTGTTTTTCAAGGTTTCGATCAGCTCGTGGAGACACGATCTGAGGCGATGATGATCACTTATTCGTTTTTTTCTTCCTTAATTTAGCTATTTTTTCCTTGAAAAACTTGATTTTACCCTGGCCGTATTTTTCAGACACCTTGATGGCCTTCTCATAGGTAGCAATTGCTTTATCAATTTTGTTTGCTTTGATATACACACGTCCAAGGTAATCCATCATCCAGATACTACGCGGATATGCCTTAATGCCTTGTTGAAATACATAAGCCGCTCCATCCCAGTTTTCAACTTTAACCAAGGCGTAGGCCAGATCAAAATAGGCTTCTCCCGTTTGCTTCATTGAACTACCATATTTTTTTAGCAAGTTTTTCTGATGTTTATCAAAGGCTTGGTTCGAGTAGTTATTTACCAACGATTTAGGGAAAGTCATATCGCTAAAAATAAACTTAAGTCCTTGGTAGGTAACAAGCAGTGGAGCCGACATGTGCCCCTCGCCCTCAAACTCTTGGTGGCGAAAACGAAATCCTTTGGGGTGGTTTTGTTTGATAGTCTCTACATATCGCTTGAGTTCTTGGCGCATGCCATACCCATCCAGGGTACCAATACCAAAGTATACTGTTTTATTAAGGTGGGTCTGCTGTTGGAAGAATGTTTTGGCTTTTGCTACCATTTCCTCTTTGTTCCACCAAAACGAAGGGCTAATCACAATGTGGGCATCAAACAAGTGAGGGTGTTGCAGGAGCACATAGCCAGTAAACAATCCGCCTAAAGAATGCCCTGCTAAAATACGAAAAGGATGGGTACGATACTTAGACTCTATATAAGGTAATAGCTCTTGCTTGATAAATTGCAAAAGTTTTTCTCCTCCTCCACTTTTATTTTCAGGATTGCTTTTGTCTTGGGTAGGAGTAAAATCTAACATTCTATTTTTACTTACTAAGCCTACTATAATTACTGGAGGTGCATCGCCAGTACGACTCAACACATCTGTAGCTCCCATGGTATGTCTTATGTTTTGCCTGGCATCGGTCATCAACAGCACAGGATAATGATGCTTACTTTTTTCATAGCCTTCGGGCAGCACTACCATCAGCTCACGATCTTCATTAAGTATCTTGGACGATAATACATGCTGTGTACCCCAATTAAGCGGTTTAACTGTTTGCGCTGACACCAAGTTTACGATATACACTGTTGCCACTAAGCAAAGCATTGAACGAGTAATATTTTTCATTGGTTTAATAAAAATGATGAAGTCATCGTGACTTCAGTGTTTGAGTAATTGGTTGTAATAAACTACTGAACTACCTTGGGTTTTATTTCACATGCATATTATCCAAAGTACTAGGTATTACAACCAAGTGACGACTTGGTATTATAAACATTACAGCAATAGTCCATAGTATTTAGTCCATAGCTGATTCGAGTAAATGTTTACCTTATTAAATACTGTAAACCAGTGGCGTATATTAAGATTGCTTACTCACTTTATTTTTAAAAGCGTTTCGGTTCTAAGCCTAAACATCCAATTAAATAGTTTTTAAATCTATAAATAACTGATAACCAGCGCCAACTTTGACGAAAACCACTGCGGAGTATTGTTACAGCAAAAGCGAAAAAAAAATTTATAAACTTACATAAGGAATGGTGAGAAATTAAATTACCATTCTTGAGGTAGAGGTTTTGTTTTGAGACGAGGCTATTTTTTGCGCCCATAGCAGCGCTACGGGCAATAAAAATAACGAAGTATCAAGGCGAAAAATCACCCCTTAGAGTGTAAATTTATTTTTGAACAATTCCTAAGAAATGACTTCAGTGCCACATATCAATTCACCGATATTTCCCTTTACACCATAACTAACCAACATCCAATCCTGTAGGAACTATGAATTATTCAACACACTTTTACGACTTCTTTTTACTTAATAAGTACTAATTTGTATTTTTGGCGGTTTTGTAATAAGTTCTTGTTTTTGAACAAAGAACTCAAAAGTCCGACTGTAAACCAAGCATTTATTGTATGAACATATCTTTCAAAAAAGTCCAATTGCTAAAAATTAACCCACTGTACTTGCGTTTAGTAGGGTTGGGTGTATTACTCAATGCCTGTCAACCGTCGCAAGGAGAAAGCAAACAGGCTAAACAAACCACAATCCAGCAGAAACGCATCATCTCTGCAAAAAATGCTACCCCCTTATTTGTAGTGACTGGCTACAGCCGCGAATTACAAAACATTTCTTTAGACAGCCTCAAAAATATGTATTGCAACGGGAAAGTATACGTACTCAAAGCCACCCAACCTCTTGCCAATAAAGTATTGGGTTGCAACAATGCCCGCACCCTGCCCCACCTAAAGGCATTTGCCAAGCTTGCCAAAAATCATTTATTGGTTACCGACATTCACCACTTGATCGCCCAATATAAAGCACTGCAAATAGATAAGGTCAGTTTTTTTGGCAATGCTGCCCAATACACTTTTCAACACCAACCCGAAGGAGCACAGGCTTTTGACTACAAAAATAAAGTGACCAAGTTTACCCTAACCGGGGTTACCGCCATTACCCGCAATACAGGGCTGGCTGCAGATGCAAAAGGACCCGACTTTTTGATTGAAAAGGTAAAACATCACTTTCAAAGCTCTGATTTTGTTCATATCAGCAATGAGGTAAGCTTTGATCCCAACTGTGTGTATATCAAGTATGACCCTCATTATAAGTTTTGCAGCAAAGAACGTGATTTTAAAAACCTGGTTGACCTCAACACCAATATTGTAGAGCTTACCGGAAACCATAACAAAGATTTTGGCGCCAAGCCTTATAAACTTACCTATGACTGGTACAAAAAACAAGGAATGAAAACTTTTGGTGGAGGGTTAGACGCTGCCCAAGCAAACACACCACTGATTATTGACTTAAAGGATGGTAAAAAAATGGCGTTTATTGGGTTCAACCAGAGTTGCCCGGTGGGTGAATGTGCTTATGGAACAAAGTATTCGGGGGCGAACCGCTACAACCGCGAAAAAGCCCGCAAGGTGATTACCGACCTTAAGAAGAACAAAAAAATAGATCTTGTATTTGCTTCGGTACAGTTCAACGAAGTAGATTCTTATGCCCCACACGCCAAACAAATTGCCATTAGTTATGATTTGCACAACTTTGGAGCCGACGTAGTGTATGGTTCGCAAGCCCACCAGGTACAACAAATAGAGTTTTATAAAGGCAAACCACTGTTTCATGGGTTGGGCAATTTTTTGTTCGATCAGATTCACCGGGTAGGAGTACGTCGAGGTTATTTTTTGCATCACTATATTTACAATGGTAAGGTAGTACAATCGATGCCTGTGTACACCTGGATTTCAAACGATCGTCGTCCGGTGCTTGCCACCCCCAAACAAGCCCAAGAAATAAAAAAAATAATTTTCCCTGACAGATTGATTTATAAATGGGAATAATACAATAGTCCACAGCCCCGACAAGGTTCTAGGAACTAGGTGCAAGGTTCTAGGTATATGTTCCACAAGTAACCACGCTTTTGTATCACGCTGATTTTCAGTTTTTTTTACAAAAAGCGTAGTTAGAAGCGGATTCGAGTAAATGTTCACCCTGTTAGTCCTTGTAAACCGACCGTAGGGAGTGCAACCTTTAGATTTGTATTATCAACCTTGACTAAAATCACTGCGGAGTATTGATATATTCAGACACTTACACATTTTTAAATCTTTAAAAACAGCTATTGGTAGCTTGTTGAGTGCTGATGCATCGACATCTAAGGATTTGCGAAATCCCGCTGTACGGGGTGACTCGCTACTTGAATTAAATAAGCGACAGACTATTAGCAATTGTATTTGGGTGATTGATTCTACAATCACCCAGATATAGAGTTATTTACTGTAAGTTAATTTTTGACGTCGCCGTAATAAATCACTTCTTTGCGTTCAAAATCATAAAGCGTAAGTTGTCGAATTTCATGGTAGTTTTTCCAAAAACCACGCAAAGCCTCCAGGTAGTCACGCTTGGCGCGGTCTTTATCCTGCAAGGCAATGTTTAGGTCGGTAATATTGATCTTAGAAATCAAATAACGCTTTTGTGCCACTGTATACCTTCGTTGGGCGATTTCGTCGGCACGACGGGCAAGAATTAAACGACTCCGAAATATTTTAAACTGCTTTACTTTCAGAATAATTTCCTGCTCAAAGTTCAACTCTTCTTGTGATACAGTAGACTGTACCAATTTGTTATTGGCCACCGATGTCTGAATCATTGCCTTTTGGCGCCCCCAATCAAGTATAGGAATTTGAAAACCAATGCGCAAACGTTGTTGATTTTGGGGATTTTGGTATACATCGGTAAAATCTGGTGCATTGCGGGTAAAACCATAAGATCCTGTGATGTTTACATTTAAGCCACTGTTACCCCTTGCCTGTGCCACATCACGTTCGGCTTCCAGTTTTTGGCGCTTAAACTGAACAAATTTCGCCCGGTTTTTTTTGGCTTCTGCCAAAGCTGTTTCTTCGTCAATTACAATCTCAGGAACATTCAAAGGCTCAATGAGTTCTATATTTTTGAGGCTCTCGTTGTTTCCCAAAAATATTTTCAGCCTTAGTTCGCTGGTTTCTATGTCCATTTTTGCCTGGGTTACCCTTTGATCAGACTCCATAGATGCCAGCTGTAGCTGCAACAATTCGTTTTCGGCAATCTTACCCACGTTGTAGCGCCCCTGTCCAATTTTATAAATTGTGTCATTATTGGCCTGATTCAACTCTGATATTTTCAGGGTAATTTGTGCTACCAACAAGTCAAAAAACAGGTCGGTAGTTTGCACTGCAATGCCTTCCATTTCTTCTGAGTAGGCTTTTTGTGATTCACTGTACCTGAGTGGTTCTATTTTTTTGTTCCATTTCAATTCATTGAACCCAAACAAAGGTTGAGAGAAACCAATGCTCACTGGTGTAGACAGAAACGAGGTGCCACTATTATTGCCCAAAAGGTCGATACGGGCAAGTTCGGAACTCAAAAACACCTCTCCTCCAGTAAACCCTATTTTTTGCCGCAACGACAAGCTCACATCAGTGTTTACCAACCCCCGATCTATAAACACATCACTACCATCATCCAAGGTAATTCGCTCGATGGACTTGTTGTAATTGGGCAGGTTGCCACTCAAAGAAAGCTGGGGCTTGTAGTCGGATAAAAAAGTACGGTAACGCCAATAAAAGTTTTCTTTTCGGTTGACTGCCTGCAACGAGATAGGCGATTGTTTTTTTGAAATGGTAATGATTTCCTGCAGGCTATATTTTTGTTTTTTCTCGGTTTGACCGTAAACCACACTGCTCAACAGCAAGCAACACAGTGCGCATGGTACCAGGCATTTTTTCATATTGATATAATGGTATATAGAGGCTTGGGTAGTGCTTGGTTATGCACTACCTCAGGTCTCTGTTGAATGTTTCAAACAATTTTATTCGTATCTGAGCGATGTGATAGGGTCTTGTTCGGCTGCCCTGCGTGCAGGAGTAATACCGAATATCAGCCCTACCGAAGCCGATACCACAAAGGAAATAATAATAGATGAGAAAGACACAATTGTAGGTATTTTGGCAAGTTCGGCAATAAAATAAGACATACTGACGCCCAGGATCACCCCAATAATTCCTCCCGATACACTGATAAGCACCGACTCGAACATAAACTGAGTAATGATGTCGCTTTTTTTGGCACCTATCGACAGTCGTAAACCTATCTCTTTGATCCGCTCCAGTACTGAGGCAAGCATAATATTCATGATACCAATGCCCCCCACCAACAACGATATGCCTGCAATCACTCCTAATACAATATTAAAAATATCTTTGGTGCGTTGCTGTTGTTTGAGCAAGAGTTCGGGTATGCTCACCTCATAGTCTACCACTTTGTAGTGGCGCCGCTCCAGCATACGGGCTACAATGTCGGCAGTCTTGCTCAAATAACCGGTTTCGTCTACCTGTACTACCAAACGATCTATTTGATGGTAATTTTTGGGCGCTGCCTTCTCGCTGCTTTGATTATTATTGTTGTTGTTATTGTTTCGGCGGTTGTTTGCCTTGGTAAGCATTGCTTTGGTAAGCACCGAGCGGTTGGTATACCTTACCAACATGGTTTTGGCAGGTGTATAAATGTCCATATTGTAATCGCGAATTCCTAACTTAGACAGACTTCCACTTGACACCAGCCTTGGTTCGAGCACTCCTATTACTTTCAGCCAGTGTCTGCCACATTTCAGGCGTTTGCCAATGGGGTTTTCTTTGCTGAAAAACTTGGTTTTAATTCCCCGTCCAATAATACACACCTGATCGCCGTACTCCAGGTTTTGTTTGGTAAACATCTGCCCTTGTTCCAGCTTAAAACTGGTCAGTTTGAAATACGCTGGTTCTACGCCCACCAGTTTGGCCGAACGCTGAATGCCATTTTTAATAATGTAGGTTTCCAGCAATATTTCGGGGCTCACTTTGCTTACCATAGGTAGTTTTCTTATGCTTTCTACATCACGCATGGTCAAACCTGGCGAAAATTTTTCTTTTTTCTTTCCTCCGTTATTCAGGTCTTGCCCTACTTCTTTTTCTTCTTGTTCGAGCACTGGTTTTATCACAATATTATTGACTCCCACCAGCTTTATTTGTTCTAATATTTCTTGCTGTGCTCCATTGCCTATAGCCAACATAGCAATCACTGCCGACACCCCAAAAATAATTCCGAGTGCGGTGAGGGTAGCCCTGAGCTTATTTGCCAGAATGGCATCCCAGGCTACCACAAAATTTACTAAATATCTACGATACATGGCTTACCTGAATTTATGCCTTCAACAAGGTGAGAGCAGTTGTAACCTGAGCGGCTTTATTCTTTTTATTCTTTTTCTTTGTGTCTTTCTTTTTGTCGCCATCCTGCATTTTTTTCTTCATCTCCTCCATTTTCTTTTTGCGCAATTTTTCTGCTTTCAGGCGTGCTTCCTGTGCTTTGCGTTGTTCTTCTTTTAGCTTGGCAGCTTGCTCCTTTATCACTTTGGCCTTGAGTGTCTTGTCCAGTAAATGTAAGTCCATTTTCTCGCCCTCTTCGGGGCGCGACAAAGTCACCATATCCTCTTTGGTAAGCCCAGCTAACACCACGGCTTCGTTTTCGTTGGTTTCGCCCACCATTACTTCTACGCGCTTAAGCGAGGCTCCATCTTTTTGAAACACATAGGTAAGGCTGTCGCCTTGGTTATGAATGGCTTCCAGGGGTACAGACAACACATTTTTTACTGTTTTGGCAATGATATTATTGCTGGTGGTCATAGAAGGCAGCAATAAAGAATCCTGCTCGTGAATTTCAATATTTACCTCAAATACCTTTGCGTCTGAATTAGGCTTTTGCTCGCCTACGTTGGCTATCTTGATTACCTTACCAGTGAGTTGTTTCTTAGGGAAAGCATCCAGTCCAATGTTTACTTTTTGTCCGTTTTTAATTTTCTTAATGTCTACCTCGTTGATATAGGTACGCGATACCATCACCGACAAATCGGGCAGAGTTGCCACGGTAGAGTTCCAGGCACTAATGGTAGATCCTTCACGTTTTTTCTTGCCATCCCAGGTGCGGGCATATATCATCATACCAGACTTGGGGGCAGTAATGTTAAATTCTTTCATGAGCTTTTGCAAAAACTCTACTTTCGACTCTACCTTTGACAGGTTGGCACCTGCTTCCTGCATTTTGGCTATAGCCTTGTCTTTTTTTATCAAGTAGTTTTGCGTTGACTGTATCAAAGCCCGTTTGGCTTTTTCGAGGTCTATTTGGGCTTGTTTTATGGTAGCAGGAGGTTCATATTTAGACTGTTCGAGCACCAGTTCTTTTTCGCGTTGGGCATAACGCAGATTAATGAGTTTGTCACGGGCTTCGCGCAACTCAAGGGTCGTGTCCAGTTTTGCCTGGGTAAACTGCGAACTGGCTTTATCGAGCTCGGTTTGCTCGTTTTTTAGCTTGTCGGCAAGCTCTGACCGATCTAGAGAAGCAATAAATTCGCCTTCTTTTACTTTGGTACCTTCGGGTATAATACGGCTGATTTTTACTTGCCATAACCGCGCTTGTCGCAAGCCAGTAGGTCCATTTATTTTGGTGGAGTTTTTGGCGTACAACTCACCCGAAGAAGTTACCGAAACGGTAAAATCACTTTTTTTTACCTTGACAAAAATATCTTCAGATTTACTGCTTTTTTTTGTAAAAAACATATATCCTGCAGCAAGCACTCCGAGTATAATCACGGGCAATATAACTTTCTTTTTCATGGGTAGTAGATCAAGTTTATAAGGAGTTTTTATCAAATTAAAGGATGAACCCACAACATAATTAGTTGCAAAAACATAAAATAAAAATAAAAATACAATGCAAGCATCTTATTTCAACAAACAATTGTGGCTTTATGAAGTGGTATACTTTACCGCTCGCCAATAGTGGAGAAAGTTTTTAGCACTTGCTTCATTTTCAGTTCAAAAATATTTGTGCTGCTGTTCTATTTACTCATTGCCCCTTATGCAGCAACTCAGCATTCATCAGGAAGTCAGGCATCACCGGCTTACCTGTCAAACCCTACTCCTTTTTAGTGTTTAACCTGTCCTACCTATATAAACCCAGGCAACCTAATACACAAACAACATTACCCATGTCGGTACACAAGCATACAAACAGAGAACTGTCAGACCAGCAGTGCTGGCAACAGTGCTGTGAAGGCAAGCAAGAAGCACTCTTCTGGCTCATGGAACGCTACCGGATTCAACTATTCGGAATGGCGTATGCTATGACAAAACAAGAAAATACGGCACAAGAAGTTTTGCGGCAGGTATTTGTACAACTGCACCAAAAAAGTGTGAGTAAAGAAAAATTGAAAAATATAAAAAAGGCTTTGATCGAAATAACTCAAGACTTGAGCAAGCAGATGATGCAGCAAATTGCTCAACAAAAAATACAGGCAGCATAGACACGCTGGCTCAATAATGTAATTGAAAAACACAACAAGAACACTAAATTCGATAACACGGTGGAATGATGAAAAATACTGACGCTTACGAACAAACAGGCTATTTTAGCGAGGCTATTATATTAGACTACATTGATGGTAAATTGTCGGCAAAGGATCAGGTATTGTTTGAGCAACAAATGCAACAAGACGGAGACTTTCAGCTGGCAGTAAATGGTATTCGGGGGTTTTACCTGAAAGAACACAAAGACCGTCTGTACCTTGAGGGTTTACTTCAGGAAAGTGAAAATACCATTAAAGGAGCAATAAAGCACTCTCAAACTATATCGGCACGAATAAGCCATCGTAAAAAGCAAAGTTTATGGGGCGTGGCAGTGGCTGCGACAGTGGCTTTTTTTATGATAGTGAGTTTGCCACGCCTGTTTGACCAAGTACAACGCGTTCAAACTACCCACGCAAGTACTGACCAAAGCCTCAAGCAGAAAAGTACGGAAAATCAAGCAGTGCACACAATGCCCAAGACAGTTCACAGAAAAAAAACATCTTTGAAGGAGGCTACACAAACCGCTACTGTAGCTTCAGACCAGCACGCAGTAAACAAACAAAGAGAAGCGAAGGTTGTGATCAAACAAAATACCCGGCAAATGCTTGGCTCTGGCACCTTCAATACTACTGCTACTACATTGTCAGACAAGCCTGGAAGTAAAACCAAGACTGCCCTCAGGGGAAAACCTGGTACAGAAAAAATCCATATTCCAAGCAATACAAGGGGCAAGAATTCAAAAAAAACTGCCAGAGTACACAAGGACAGCCACGACTATTTCCTGAAACGTCAAACAAATTACAATGAAGGGGAAAATGGATTTGTTGACGTATACCGCAAACCTGGCAAACTTCATTTATGGGTTTTTACTGATCAAGAACAAACTACTTACCAACGCTTAATTGCTGTGGGCAATCAAATAGCTCAAGCTACTGGCTTACACTTGGCGTTGAAAAAAGCTTCCACAGGACAATTTTATACGATGCAATGGCAGCAGTGGGTCAAACAAGCCAAGCCTGGCTTCGACGATGTGGTATGGGTACACTATTTGGGTACCACAAACCGCGCTAAAAAACGAGATAAACAACCATTGGCAAGTGTACAAACATTGACAAACCGCCTGAATAATACGCTCGAAAATACCAAGGCTGACTTTAAAATAGTGATGATTGACCAAGGCAAGGTAAGTCGCCAGGCTCAACATAAGAAATACAATATGGCGGTAGGCAACCACTTGAATGCTATACCCCCTCAGGCCCCTGCTGTAGTGGGCAATACCCAAGGGCATCGACAATTATTTTTGGGCAATTCAGGAACTATTGCTTTATATAGCCACCAACCAGGGCGCGATGCTTACCAAGGGGTGCTTACTCAGGCTTTGCTAAAAAGCTTACAAAATGAGCTGTTGCTCAACAAGAAAAAAACACACTGGAAAACTATCTTGAAAAAAACCGCCAAAGAAGTAAAAAAGCAGAGCAAGAAACTAGGCAGGGTACAAAAGATGATGAAAGCCAAAGAAAAGGTAAGGGTGCGTTACTAAATCCTTTTATTTGTTTTACAAAAACCAAACATTAACGTAAATACACTGAATGTATACCTATGGGCTTGGTTTTGCCATTATAAGCTAAAAATAACTTCACAGTGTTTTTGCCCCGGCTAAATCGCTTGGCTTGGGCAGGCTTAAGGTGAATGGTTTTACTGGTAGATGTTTGCCCCAGTAGCTCCTGTAGATAATCGGTTTTAAGGACAAACTCCTGCTCACTTTCGTCAAATAAGCGAATAATTAACTGCTCTTGTTGATGAAGCAAACGGGTGAGTTTAAAATTAAGCTGAATAATAGAGGTACGACGGGCACGGGTAGACCGATCAAATTTTCCTCGCAATATTTCACCTGGTTGACTGTGTATATTGGTGGCAAACACTTTTCCGCTCAGGGTAGAAAGCTTGGTTTTAAGCGTTTTGTTTTCCTGGGCCACCTGTTGATAACTATTTTGTAAACTCTGAAACTTGTATTGCCAGGAGGGTGTTTCAAGGTGGCTGTCATTGTTTACCAGTCTGCTTAGGCTGTCTTGCAGCAAATGAAGCTCATTTTTGAGTTTACTTACTTTTCCGTAGGTAGCATGTTGCTGGGCGATGGCAGAAGTTAAAACCAGTATTTTCTGATAGCTTACGTTTTTCTCTTTTCTAAGCTTGACAATTTCTTTTCTTTTTTGCTTCAAAAAGTCAAGCTGTTTCATTAAATCATCTTTTTGATCTTGATTGGTACTATCCAGATTGGCTATCTGTATTTGACGGTTTTTAATGTCATTGTCTAACTTATGTAAATAAGCGTCCAATACATTGTTTTTTTCCTCCAACAGCGCTGTTTCCTTTTTCATAAAGCTTGTTTGGGTGATTTTGTACAACAATGCAATCATCAACCCTAATATGATGGCGATGTAAAAAAGGTCTTTAGAAGATATATTCAGGCGTTCTTTAATTTTACTAATTACTAAGGCTTCTGTCATCAGTTTTTCTACTATTCTTATTTATGATGTACGACATCTCTGGGTTTGGGTTGACTTTTACGCGTACAAACCACTTATGATATCTAGTGTTGTCCGGAAAAACCAGCTGATGAGTTACAGTACTTTTCACCGCTTTAGGGGCACTACCCACTTATTTCAGGCATCCAATACTTGCAATAACTCTTTCAGTTCTCTGGCTTTTTCGTCTTCGTTGAGCTTTTCAAAAGCTACCACCAGGTTTCTCATTACACGTTGAATAATTTCAAGATTAGAGCAAGGGTAATAAAACCGGTCGGTTGTAGGAATATTGAGTTGTGCGATGTAATTGTCTATTTCTGACTTGGAAAAAATTAGTCCACGGTTAAAGGCATTGATATAAAATTGCGTTTCTTCATTTTTATAAGTCAGCACAAATATATTGGGTAGGTTGATCCCATAAATAGGCATTTTGAGCTTTTGTGCAATCAACATATATACTATGCACAATGATATGGGGTTGCCCTTACGCGACTCAAGCACTATGTTGATCATAGAGTTACCTGGCGAATGAAAGTTTTGGGTGTTGGAGCTAAAACCCAGTTTGGTAAATAAAATATTATTCAGGTTTTTCACCTTGTCGTGCGGGCTTGCGTAAGCACGATGGCTCAGCCAAACTTCGTGGTAAACCTTATCCAGTTCTTTGGTTACCTTGCGTAGATCAAGGTCGGGGTATTGAAAACAAGCCACCAACCATATACCCTTCAAAAGGTCTTCTTGTTCATTGTCTTTCCAATCACGGAAACGCTCTTGCAACGATTGTAACTGTAAAGTGTGTATCAGTTCTTCGATGCGTCGCTGAACCACCGGACTAAAGTTATTTTCCCAGGCAGTTTCTAAAAAGGGAATTAAGACATCCCCCATTGATATAATTTTTTCTTTGATATGATTAATCACCTCATAGTCATCATCATCTAGCAAAGATACCAGTGCTTTTATTTCGTTTTGATTCATAGGCTAAGATATAGTCCCTTCACCGCAAGTTTAACAGGTTTTATGGTACAAAGTATTAAATTTTACCAAGATTTTTGGGTATTTTAACTGCAAATATAATGATTCTTGCTGGGAATTATGCACTAAGTAAACTAGCTGGCATTGTAGAAACAAGTAAATACTGGGTTAACTTATAGGTTGGGTTGTACCCTGTTCAATCACAAGCTTGAGGTAAAATCACAAATAAATGATATTTTGAAACAGGGTAAAAGCGTACAGGAAATTGAAAGAAATGGGTAAGTTGCTTACACAAGGATTTCTTATAAAATGGGCAAAAGAGGTAGCACCTTAAAAAACTACAGGCTGCACTGCCAAGGCTTGGGGTGCTGTTTTTTAGGTCGGGTTAGGCTTCCTTTTTATAAGAAAGCCCTCATTGAGGGCTCTTTTTATTCAATTATTTTCTTTGCAAACGTAGGTATTGCAAAGCAACCTGTAAACAAAGCCTCGTTGAAGTATTGCAACTGGTGCTCCATTGCTTTCAAATCGGTCGCTCTGTAGTTGGTTCGGTCAAAGCCTGCTTCTTGGGTAGCAAAGGCAAACGACCAGGTACCACTGGGGTAAAAAGGTATCTGCGATAAATACATAGACACTGCCGGAAAAGCTCCTTTAATGTTCTGAAAAAGTTTTTGCTGAATGTCGGCAAAATAAAATGGGCTTTCGGCTTGCGCTACCATAATGCCCCCTTTTTTGAGCGACCGGTGGGTTTCTTCGTAAAACTTGACTGTAATCAGGTTTTCGGCAATGCCTACCGGGTCGGTAGAATCAATCAAAATTACATCAAAGGCATTCTCATTGTTGCGAATATACGCCATACCATCTTCTATGCGTAGATCAAGCCTAGGGTTGTCTAACTCAGAAGCTATAGCCGGAAAATACTCCCTCGATACATTCACCACCTCCTCGTCTATTTCTACCATCACACATTCTTTTACCTGTGGGTGACGCAATACCTCACGCGCAGTGCCACCGTCTCCCCCTCCAATAATCAACACCCGCTCAGGGTTAGGGTGTGCAAACAAAGGCACATGGGCAATCATTTCGTGGTAAGCAAACTCGTTGGCATCGGTCAACATAATACAATTGTCCAGCACCATCATTTTACCAAAGGCATCGGTCTGGTATATTTCTATTTTCTGAAAATCGCTCTGCTTTTCGTAGAGCTTTTTGGTTACTCTGATAGAAGTACGCGCCCCTATGCTTACAATGTGCTCGTCTTGGTCTTCGTTATACCACATCATAATCTATGCTGTTTCGATTGATAGTTTGTCATCAGAATTACTTTGATTTGACACTTGTTGCCTGTAGTTTTTATCAAACATATCTTGCAACTGCCCCCGTTTCATTTCAATGGTCGAGGTATTTTGAGGTTTAAGGTGCTGTTTCATATAATCAAATGCCAGCAAATTATCTATGGTTTCGCCACAGGTAAAAATATCAATGGCAGCATAGCCATACTCTGGCCAGGTATGCACTGTAAAGTGAGATTCGGCAATTACAATTACCCCACTTACTCCGTAAGGGTTAAAAGTATGGAAGTGGCTTCCTACTATAGTAGCACCACTGGCTTCGGCAGCCTCGTTCATTACTTTTTCAATCAAGTGGTTGTCTTTCATGACCTCTTCAGGGCAGCCATAAAACTCAACCAATATGTGTTGTCCTAATGCTTTCAATATTTTGAAGTATAAAAATGTGATGTAATTTGTAGGATTGCTAAGGAATTGTTCAAAAATAAATTTACACTCTGAGGGGTGATTTTTCGCCTTGATACTTCGTTATTTTTATTGCCCGTAGCGCTGCTATGGGCGCAAAAAATAGCCTCGTCTCAAAACAAAACCTCTACCTCAAGAATGGTAATTTAATTTCTCACCATTCCTAAGTGATCTGGACAAAATAAAATGTGTCAATTCAAAAAAATATATTGTTCTCAGGCGGTTCAAAAAAAACGGCGCATAACCAAAGATGAAGCTTTTTTTTGAGAAGCATGAGCGCAATAGACACACTTTAATGGCTCAAATTATTTATGAAAGATCACTAATGAAACTTATAACTAAGCAATTGGTAAATGAGCTTGGCCGCGAGAAAGTCAGACGCTTTACTGTGAGGGTTGGGGCAGAGTTCTACCACATCAAACCCTACAATGTTTACATTGGCATCGACTAGCTTTAGCAAATCAAGCACTTCATCATACCACAAGCCACCCGGTTCGGGGGTACCCGTAGAAGGCACCACAGCTGGGTCAAAACCATCCAAATCAATGGTGATGTACACATTGCTGGTGAGTTGATCTACCACCTCGTATTGCCACTGGGAGTCTTTGCCTCGGCTACGTACAATGTCGTGGGCATAAAAAATACGGTGATCTTCTACATAAGGTAGCTCTGAGCTGTCCATACTACGAATACCCACCTGCACTATGTTGGCTACTTCGCGCGCTCGTGCCATGACACAAGCGTGGTTGTTGGCTGATCCCAAATAAGTAGGGCGCAAATCGGTATGGGCATCAATTTGCAATACTGTTAAGTCGTCAAACTTTTGGGCAAAAGCCTGAATAGCTCCTATACTTACCGAATGCTCGCCCCCAATGGTCACTACAAATTTGCCTTGCTCAAGGTACTTAGTAGTAGCAGTTCTTACAGCAGCTACCATTTGTTCAGGGCTGGCATTTTCGGTCACTGGTGGTGCCGTATAGATGCCTCTTTTGTATACCTCGGTTTGAGTCTCTATGTCATAAAACTCTAGGTTATAAGAGGCTTCCAGTATAGCCTGAGGACCTTTATCTGCACCTTTTATCCAGGTACTGGTTTTGTCGTAAGGTATGGGCAATATTACTATTTGCGCGTTTTCGAGGGTAGTATACTCCTGTTCAAAATCCCCGTATTGGGTAATTTTGTTCTCCGGAACCATGTCATTCATTAGCCTATTACCGGATAAATGTAATCTGTAAAACACAAAGAGACTAGGGCTGTGCCATGTTTCTTTTTGGGTACAAAGCTTTTGGTAATAGTATAGGCGTCTTTCAGGTAAAACTCCTCTTCAAACCCATTTACATACAACTCTTCGAGGCTGTCGTTTAGGTTTTTGTGGAGCTGTTCTTCGCCATAATTGCCATCGTGTTCGCAAACCAACCCTCCGTACCTTTCATCGGTTTTGCGGTCGTGCAGCCAGCCAAATATAATACCAGCATTGGCTTGCTCGCCTTTCTCTACATGGCTCACTGCCATAATAGATTCCATCACCGATCCATGAACAATTTGCTTACGATCGGGCTTGGGGGTTTCAATGGCAATGCCAGGCAATATAGAAGAGTAGGTCATGATATTTGCCATTTCGATGCCTGCGTCTCGTAATGCCAAATGATAAGAGCCAGCGTGGATAGTGATGTCACTTTCTCCGGCGCCGGTAGTGATAAAGTAGCTTCTTGGAATACGATTTCCAATAATGATCCCTGAAGGGTTATTTGCTACTGCTTGTCCTACAGTAGGCAAATCACTAAAATTCACTATATTCATTTTTAGGTCATAAAAAAGTTAAATTTGATGATACCAATTTCGGTCAATGGTTCAAATGATTGACAGAAAAGTTACTGATTATTTGAAGCTTCAAAAAAAAGTGAGCAAAATTAAGGCATTTTTTGAAAAGAGATTTAGGGGTTGCAACTTTTTATTTAAAAACGAAGGTTTACCTACAAACTATTCACTGCTATATCATTAGCTTACACAAAACTTACTCATTCTTACCCACAGTGTTGTTATTTCATTGCTCGTTTTAGCATTCTTAACCAGCATTTTATCTAAAAGTTTAGCATCGGCTATTTTATGTAATGTTTTTTGTGTTTTTAAACATCAAGCAAACTTGCCTACAAAAACCTGTGGCCTGACGCTAATGGCTGGTGGCTAATCGAAATGACCTTCGTTATACAAACTGGCTCCTATTGCCTGACACACAGTGTGCAGCTCATCTGGTTGAATGATAAAAGGAGGCATTATATAAATCAAGTTTCTAAAAGGACGAATCCATACGCCTTGCCGGATAAAAAACCGTTGAATAGCTGCCACATTTACGGTGTGGTAACACTCTACTACCCCAATGGCTCCCATTACCCGTACTTCTTTTACTCTGGGGTGCATCTGCAGTGGCTGGAGTTTCTCTTTGAGCTGAATTTCGATATTTTGTACCAAGGCTTGCCAGTTTGAATCCTGAAGCAAGCAAATGCTTGCCAATGCTACGCTGCACGCCAATGGGTTGGCCATAAAGGTAGGCCCGTGCATAAATACCCCTGCTTCGCCCTGGCTAATGGTCAAAGCAACATCTTCGGTACACAAAGTCGCTGCCAGGGTCATCATTCCACCCGTAAGCGCCTTGCCTATGCACAAAATATCGGGAGCAATGGTAGTATGCTCGGTGGCAAACATTTTTCCGGTTCTGCCAAAACCAGTGGCTATTTCATCAAAAATCAATAAAACACCATATTGGGTACAAAGCGCAGAAAGTTTTTCTAAAAATGCCGGAGAATATATGCGCATCCCTCCTGCACCTTGTACTATAGGCTCTAGGATAAAAGCAGCAACTTGCTGGTGGTTTTCCTCAAAGGCAGTCTCTAAATTAGCCGCATCTTGCGCCTGTAGGGGTTGGGCAAAACCAGGAGTGGGTTCATCAATAAAAATTTGGGAAGCCAATACGTTATTAAATATCTGATGCATACCATTGACTGGGTCGCATACCGACATTGCCCCAAAAGTATCGCCGTGGTAGCCTTTTTGTACAGTCATTAGTTTAGATTTTTCGGGGGTGCCCTTGGCGTGCCAATATTGAATAGCCATTTTGATGGCTACTTCTACCGACACCGAACCACTGTCACAAAGAAATACTTTTTGCAGGTTTTCGGGGGTAATCTCTACCAATTTGCGGCAAAGCTCTATGGCTGGGGTATGGGTAAGACCACCAAACATGACGTGCGACATTTGTTGCAATTGGTGTTGGATGGCTTCGTTGAGGCGTGGATGATTGTAACCGTGTATGGCACACCACCACGAGCTCATGCCATCTATCAAGGCGGTGCCATCTTCGAGATGAATGTATACCCCTTTGGCAGAAGCCACAGGAAAAACAGGTAGGGGGTTTACCATAGAGGTATAAGGGTGCCAGATGTGTTGTTGGTCGAAGACCAGATCGGCTTTTTCTAAAGTATTTTCAAACATTTTTCAGGCGTTTAAACAGGCTTATATTACTTATATCTGCCAGGTTTTGTAGCATAGACAATTGAACTTTAATATTTGCATCAAATATTTTAAAAGCCTACTTGCCTATACCTGCCAGGTTTTGAAAAACCTGGCAGGTATAAAACGCTATTTTATTAAAAATCTACTGACTGCACTAGAAAACCCGGCAGGTATAAAACGCTATTTTATTAAAGTCCTACTGTCCCGCTCACTGCTTGCAACTTGTTGCTTGTACCTTAAAGCACTGGTATGCATCGGCATCTAAGGACTTGAGGCTGTAGTAGCTACCAACTTCACTGCTTCTTTGGCACCTTTTGCTGCAACTGGTTTTGCTGGATTTTTTTCTCAAGCGGTGTAGGCTTTGCATCATCGGCTTTGCGCTCTACCTGCAGGGGTTGAGGGCTAAAGCAGAGTACAAATATAAGCAAAGTAAACCAACCTAAAACACGACGGGGCAAATTCAAGGGGCGGTCTTCGAGGGCGGGGGGGTGATAAATGCCCAACACACGCCCCAATAAAAAAGAAAACACCAACCAACCCAGGTAGCCTTTGACTTCGGGAAAAAAGAAGGCAAACAAAAACTGAGCAGTGAATACCGACATAGCAAGCAGTAAAATGTTGCGGAAGCCGTGGGTGGCTTTAGAGAGTACAATGTATAAAAACAAGAGATAAGCAGGCGACCAGGCGAGCCAACTAAGTGGTTGGTGGGGTGAGAAAAAGCCCAGTCCGGCATAAAATACAAAGCAAAGAAAAAATATCAGAGCAGCTCGTTGATGGTTTTTATAGCCAATCAAGGCGTATAGCACATGTCCTCCGTCGAGTTGTCCGATTGGTAAAAGATTCAAAGCAGTGAAAAATAAACCAAAAAAGCCTGCCATCAAAAATGGGTAATGGATCATGTTGTAGTGGCTAGGTACCAAATTGGGGTCTGCCAAAGTAGCTTCTAGCAAAGTAAATAAAAGATTGGAACCCACTACCAGGTATTCAGCATTTTGGCCTTGGGGCATTTGGGGTTGTTGTGCCAAAATGGTCTGAAGGTATTCGGGTGGGGGCAAATGGGTAAAACCATAAATAAGAACTCCTAAAGCCACTACAAAACCCGCCAAAGGTCCTGCTATGCCTATGTCAAAAAACAATTTACGCGATCGAAGGTCTTCCTTGATTTTGATAAAAGCCCCCATGGTGCCAATGCTAAACGAAAAACCCAGCCACATAGGAATATAAAAGGGTAAACTTACTTTTACCTTGTGCCAGCGTGCGGTCAGGTAATGCCCAAACTCGTGTACAGTAAGAAAGCCTAAAAAGGGCAGGGAAAAGGCAAAGCCCTGCAAAAACTTCTCTTGGGTAAGCCAATCAATCGCCTCTTTGTCGTCAAACACCAACCTGCCATAAGTCCACTCAGCCCCTGCCAGAGTGGTGGTAATCAGGGTGATGATAAATAGCATCAGGTGTATACTATAAACCTTTATTTTGTTGCGCATGAAAAATTAAGGAATGTTTGAAAATATATGGGGAAGTCTAAACCAAGGTTGTTTGAAAAAACTGAAGCCAGCCATCAAGATTAGCCACCACATGCAAACCTTGCAACCCTACGCCATTTGCAGCTTCTATATTAGCCAGACCATCGTCAATAAACAAGGTTTCTTCCGGCTTTAGGTTATTTTCATCGACTAATTGCTGGTAAATGCTCGCCCAAGGTTTGCGCTTGTGCATAATATGCGAGTAGTAGGCTTTTTCTACCAAATCGGCAAAGTCGGCAATGCCGTTTTCTCGTTGCAATATATTGGTGGCCTCGGCAATGTGCACCGCATTGGTGTTACTCAATATAAAGGTGCGGTGGGTTTCGCCTAGTTTCTTTATCAATGCGATGCGTTCTTGGGGTATGTTTTGCAGTAAAGCATTCCAGGCCTGGGCTATCTGGGCATTGGTTGCCTGTAGGTGAAAGGTTTCGCGGAGGTGTTGAAAAAAAACGGTGTCACTGATTTTACCTACTTCGTAATCTTCAAAAAACTGCGCTTTGTAAGTTCCCTTCTGAATCAGGTCTTCGTTTTGGTCGCGGTAGGCAGGGTCGGCCAATTGTTGAAAGGCGTCAACCGTCAACTGCCAGTCTATATTGATGACTACACCCCCTAAGTCAAAGATAATATTTTTGATACGATTATGGGAAACTTGGTATTCAGTGAAATTTTTCAATTTTTTTATTTTTTGTTTGCGAATGTAAATGCAAAGATGTAAAATTGCACCCTCATTTAGCAAGAATTAGGAATTAAATTTTCAAAAGCTAAATGTAAGGACCTATAGCTCAGTTGGTTAGAGCACCTGACTCATAATCAGGTGGTCCCTGGTTCGAGCCCAGGTGGGTCCACTAAAAATCATTCAAAAGGAGTGATTGACTGCTTTTGCAGACTTTAGATGCTTTTTTACAAAAAAAGCTGTAACTTTATAAAAAATCAACGGACCTATAGCTCAGTTGGTTAGAGCACCTGACTCATAATCAGGTGGTCCCTGGTTCGAGCCCAGGTGGGTCCACTA
>NZ_CANLRP010000115.1 GCF_947493425.1 uncultured Microscilla sp.
TCTACTCGTTCTGTGATCATACAGCGAGTTTAACTATTTTCTTTTTTCCAACCTAGAAATCAGCGAAACGTAAGTTAATAGCTACTATTGCATTGATTGCGGGTATTTTTGGCTTTATATTTTGGTTTGCCCGCCGTGCTACTCAAAACAACCACCAACAAATTGCTTTGCTGGCAGACCACTTTAAGCTAGAACTTGTTCGCCCTTCTAAGTCGTTTTGGGTGTTGCCCGAATTGCGTGGAAATCTCAAAGGAATGCCCCTAGAAATTACAGTAAAGCCAAATGCTGCTACTGAAGGAAACGAGCTAAGAGCTGTATTTACGGTGCCAAGGCAACACTTTAGTTTTACTATTCAACGCAAAACTAAACTCACCTATAACAAAAACGATATTGAGCTGATGGATGGGCGCATTAACGATCACTTTATTATCAAGACTGAACAGCCCATTCCTACCAAAGCTTTTTTACAAAAGTCAGAAATTAAACAAGCTTTGGCTGAGCTAAAAGAGCATTGTATATTAGGGGCACCTGTGGTATTGTACCAAAACGAAGTGTTTTATACAATGAATTTTGCGGGAGTCACCAATAAAAAGCGAGATAAAATAATCAAAGCCATCGAATTTGCCGCTTTGTTAGCTACACTTCTACAAAGCGAAACATAGCCAACAAAATGACAAACCTATGAGGTAGATTGTTCAGGGTTGTTTAATTTCTTCTCCACGTTTTTATTCTAAACTCAACTCTTAAGTATTGGGGCGTATTTACCTAAAAATCAGCCTCAAGTCTGAACTCCACCTCTTGGTCTTAAGCGCAGCAGACCAAGAGCCTACGTACCGATAGCGACGCATTGTGTTGGTCTGGCTGAAGCCTTAAGACCAACACAGGAGGTGATTTTTTGAGTTGGTTGAACTATGGATAAAATAGCCCTATATTGAGCGTATAAATTCGCCACAATCACCAAAAATGGCTTAAAACCTTGGGAAACTTTTTTTGAAATTTTGAACAGTCTACCTATGGGATTCTTTTTTTTGATCCTCGTTGTCAGTAAAACGCCACGAGATAGGGACAAGCCCAAGTTTTTCTATATCCTCTTTTGGGTGCGGTTTGGTTAGCTGTGACTGGTCCTCAGGGTTATAATGTTCTACCATTATTTCCCCTTTTTTTACTGGAAAGTGAGTGTGTAATAGCGTAATACCAAATTTGTCCAATACATTGTATTTTTTCAGCACTTCCTTTATCTCTTTAAACAAAGCCTCATCCTCTTTTGAATATTCTTTTACATCATCAATATAAGGGAGGTTTTTATAAGGTTTTGCCCAATCTTCATCTTTCATATTTTCCATGATCCATCTATCATTTATGAACAAAAAACGGCGTGACTTACGAAAAGCCACACCGTTAATTTATAAAAAAATAATAACTAATAACTCTTTTTTATTCTCATTTTTCTCTTCTGTATTTTTTGGGTTTTGCCCAGCGCCTTGCTTTGTTTACGGGTTTGCCTATCTACTTGCTTCAAAACCGCCTTCCAATCAATACCCTTGCGCTGATCACCCTTAACACTTTGTAGGGCTTGCAGGAGATTTTGAGTAAATAAACCTTGGTAAGCCTTGTTGCCAGGTTTGTTACTCAGTATAGTAATGTCGCCAGAAGTACCCAAAAACAACTTTTGATAAGCATTGTCAGGGGTAGGCTTTTCTATCGCCTTTATGCCTTGAATTTGCACTGGGCTTTGTCCGGCATTTTTATTTATTTCATCTAACCGGGCGTGGTTGGCGTAGTTTATTTGTTGACTGCCATTGTCTACCATTACTAGCTTGAGCGCAGCACTGCTGTGTATCAAAGCATTGTTCAGCCTATTGACAGCAGCATTTAGTTGTCCACTGTTTTTACCCAAATAATATACCCATACTACATCATTGTTGTTTAATTGTTGAGAGCTTATAAGGCTTCCCCATTGTTGTGAAACAAATGCCTTAGTATTCTTCTTTTTAGAGGTCAATTGCATGCCTGTTTGGGTTGCTACATCTCGTCCTACCTTCATTAAGGTATAATAATTTAGGTTAGCATCATCGGCAAATACCCACAGGTGTAACTTGCCTGGTGTTCTGTATTTGATCGCAATTTCTTGATCGTTAAAATCATTGGCAGTTACGCTTCTGTTTTTCATGTAAGCGTTTTGTGTACGTTTTTTGCGCGCAACTCCCTTGGGTTGTTTGCGTCTTTTTTTGGCAGACCTGACTGCATTAAACGATGGCAGGTCATTCTTTTTAGCCATTTTATTGTACTGCTTATCCTCCTCTTTTTTTACACTTTCTTTAGATACTGCTGTGGTCTTGACTGTCTCCCTTGACTTGTCATCTTTGGCCTTTCTGGGCACCAACCCTATAGTAGGGGGTGGAGGAGGAGTCATCATTTCTTTGTTTTCTATATCCTCATCGGTTACTGCATAACCATCTGTTTTTATTTTTTCAGGAGAGTTTCCTTCCCCTTGAGTTTTTTTCTTACTCAATGCAATCACCTGATTGGTGAGTAAGTCGGTATTGCCCTTAAGGTCTAAGTCTTTGTTGCTGGTTTCGGCAGCATTTTCAGCTGATTTTTTGGCTGTAGTAGTCCTTTCAGTTTTAATGGTGGGTTTTTGCTCTACTTTAGGTGTCATATCTTTGCCAGAGGTAGCACCAATCGCTTCATTTGAACTTTTGTCTTTGGTGTTATCCAACAAACGTGGAACGCTCAATACCATGAACAATGCCACACAAGCAGCTACCGAAATGCCTATTACATTGCGACGACGAGCTGCCAAAGCTACTGTTTTTGCTTCAGCGTTGGCCAAAGTACCCCGCAAAGCTTCTTCGCTTTCATTCATTAGGTTTTCGAGGTACGGGCGGTCTTTTTGTTCATCTGCATAAAACCCCTTGATTCCCTCCACAGTCAGCTGAAGAGTTTCATCCTGTTGCATTTGCTGTTCAAACAAAGCCCTGTCCTCATCCGATAAGCGTCCATCGATATAGTCTAGTATAGTATCCTGGTCAAAGTAATCTATATGTTCGTTGCCTCCAATATCTTTCATGGTTCCACAGTGTTAGAAAATTTCTTTTTTAATATCCTTGATATTCTTTTTAGCGTCTCTCAGGTGCGTTTTTACAGTAGTTACCTTACTATTGTTCTTTTCTGCCATCTCTTTTTGAGAATAGCCCAATTGCTTCTGGTTTAATATCCTTAGTTGGGTGGGGCTCAATACTTTTTTGAGTCTGCCAAAAAACTCTTTTTTCTTAATATTATAAGCCCCATCATTCACTGCCACGTTTTTTTGTCCTTGCTTGTATTCTGCAAAGACCTCTTGCTCTCTTTTTGCCTTACTTATAGCGTTCAGGCTTAGTTTTTTGGTCATGTCTATCAACAGACCCTTAATGCTTTGCACCTGATAGTTTTCTTTACTTTTCTGGTGAATTTTTACAAAAACCTCTTGTAAAATATCCTGCGCTACATCTTCTTTTTTAGTCATGGCATAAGCAATACCGAATAACTGTACCCGATAGCGTTCATGAATGTAAAAAAAGGCTTTTTCATCGCCCTGGCAGCACCTTTGCCAGCACTCTTCATCCGACAATCCCTTGCCCTTATTTTTACTTACCGACATAATAAATTAATTAGAATTAAACCTTGGCATTGTACTCATAAAGACAGCCTAAATAAAAAAAAGGAGTAGAACTGTGTGAAAAAAACTACTCCCTGTTGTTACATCTTACTATTAATATAGTGTAGATTTTTAATAAAATAGCGTGTTTAATACCTGGCAAGTTTCAAAAACTGTTGGGTATAGGTAGAAAAACCTGATTTTTCCCTGATTTACAGGTTTTAAAACACTTGATACAAATATTAAATCTCAATTGAACCCACTGTAAGTAAGATACTTACATCAAAAATAATAAAGAAATTTGCTAAATATTGACATACTCTGTTTAATATACTCAAGTTAGCCCAAAAATCCCACTATAAAGTGCATTAGCCAATTAATAAGCGGGAATACGGTCGGCTCTTTCTTTTACCGCTTTTATGTTTACATTTTTTTTATAAGTTTGTTTTACCCTTTCAAACTGTTGGTTCAGTGTTTTAATCTTCTTGTCTATTTTTGCCGGATCTCCGTTTAACTTGACGGCTCCTTTCAATATTCTTACGATATTTTTGTGGTGTTCGTCTAGTGCTGCCAGGTATTCAATAGATATTTTTTCGAGTTCTTCTGACATAAACTCTACCTTTTGACGATTAAGCAATGAATAACCTAGGTGAGGGTCATTTACCAGTTTGTCGTAATTAAGACTTCTTCGGGTTTTATTTTGATCTTCAAGTTGCTTAATGCGCTCACTTACAATACGATAAGTATAATATTTGTTGAGTACATCGTTGAGCGAAGCCTTTTCAACATCTGCTTTTTTCACTCCATGCAAGGGTATCACCATATCTTTTACAAACCCATTGCTAAGCCTTGCCAAACCCTCTGCTCTTACTTTCAGACTGTTGATACTTTGGTCAAGGTTAGTACTTGCTTTGCTCAATTGTTCGTAATGTTTTACATAACTTAGGGCGCCGTTTTGTACACCCATTATATTGCCAACACTGATATCTCTTTCGTTCATTGCTACACCATTTACAAAGTTGAGCACCGACTGAATAGAGCTCACCCCAGGCACTATAGAGGTCACCGCCTGGGTAATGGGGTTTTTGATAATGCCTGAAATAATACGTAAAAACTTGGGCTTTTTTCGGCGACCTAACTGAATGTTTTTGTTTAAAATGCGCATCATTTCCTGCTCCAGCGAAAACCCCAGCTCACTATTGGTAGGGTTGTTCAATTCTGTGATGGCATTAAAATAATCAGTAAAGGTAAGGGATGCCTCTACACCGTTCAAGCCATTGTTAAAAGCCTCCATAAAATCTGCCGTATTTTGTATACTGGTACGGTTGGTTTCGTAGCGGTTTTTGGCATCCAGCAAATCTTTGCTGGTAAGTTGTTTGATAGTTTTAGACACCCTTGCAAAGGTACTCCTGTCTTTGCGGATGAGGTTTTCCAGCGACTTGTACGTTTTGTTTAATGTATTGAGAGAATCTGTCATTGTTTTCTCTCGTTTTTCGGCAGCTGATTCCAGCGTAAAAAAACGTTGGTATAATTGGGCTACTGAGTCGGCAGTACTTGGCTTTTGGGCGTTTACCGAAAAGCAGGTAAATATCGTCAACACGCCAATGCAATACACAAAATGCTTAATACTTGTAAATGTTTTCATAAATTCTCCCTATAGTTATTTCGTTCAAATATGCTAATTTCTATGAGTTATATCAAAAAACATAAGTTAATAAAATTGACATTTGTAAAGTGGGAATTAACAAAAAAAAATCTCTTCTGAATTTCAGAAGAGATTTTGATGATAAAATTACGTATTTTGGTGTATACCAATACTCCGCAGTGATTTTAGTCAAAGTTGATTACTGATTACCTTCAGTGAGCTCCCGTTGGTCGGTTATCAAATGGTTATAAGTTTAAAAACTATTTAATTTAGACGTAAAACTAAAACCCTTTGAAAAATAAAGCAAGTACACAAATTTAATATACGCCATTGGTTTACAATGATTAATAGGGTAAACATTTACTCGAATCCGCTATGGACTACGGACTAAATGCTTCTAACTACGCTTTTTATAAGTTGCTAAAAATCAACGTGATATAAAAGTGTGGTTACTTGTGGAACAAGGTATACCTAGAACCTTGCACCTAGTCCCTAGAACCCTGTCGGGGCTGTGGACTATTGTATACACCATTTATATTTTATTGTCCTGCATCATACTCATACGTGTTGCCATTAATTACTACAGTTACCTTGCGGTCACAGGTTCCATCACCATAGTCTACCGTAGCATCACCACGTGCAGTGGTGTATTTTACTTTACCCGATACTGGCATAAAAATGCTGCTTTTCCAGCACTCGGTTTTATGAGTGACTGCTTCTTGTATTTCCGCGCTGTAGGCTACTCCTTTTCGGTTGGTACCACTAAAGGTTCCTGTCACTGTAAACTCGTCGTCAAAAGGACTAAAGCTTCCAAAGCCCTTGCTCCAGGTTTTGGTTTTATCACTTATATAAGTCACGGTTGCTGCCGGGCGGTCACCATCAATGGCGGGCAATTCAATGGTTAGGTTATTTTCATAACGGAATTTAGGCGTTCCTGTCAAACCATTACTGTTGAAGGTGATGCTGCTTAGGTTGGTTACCTTACGCGTGCCACTGATAGTGCGGCTCAATGTCTTTCCATTTTTGGTTATTGTGCTAGAGTATCCGGCAAAGGCGGTTGTGCTTACAGTGTTCAGTGCATTCCATTTTCCGGTATATACAATGGTTACTTTTCCCTTGCGGGTAATGGTTACCAATGTACCACCAGAAGTGATAGAATCGGTACAGCCAGTGCCATAATCAATGGCTACAGTACGAGTGCCTGCTGTAGTATTTTTGGTAATAGTAACACTGGCACATCGCTTAAAAGTTACGGTAGTGTCCTCAGTAGTACGTGCATTAATTGTAGTGCTGAAAGTTTTTTCTATTTCATTTATATCAGATTCTAGCTTGTCCGCCTCTTCCTGAGCTTCGCTGGCTGTTTCTACACTACTGTTGGTTACTTCTTGATCTAAAGTAGTAGTAGGGTCAGTTGATTCTTCTTTTTTACAACTCCAAAGCGCCATACTGGCTACCAAAGTCAAAACAATGAATTTTGTGAAAAAGGTGTTGGAATGTTTCATAAAATAGATATTAAAATTAATAGGTTCTCATTTCTAAATTATCTTTTAGATATATCCTTTTACGGAAGGTTTAAATGAAGAGAGAAAAAAAAAGTAAAAAAAACTGAATGCTATTTAACTGATAGCAGAATGTAAATAAGCGCAATGATTAATGTAATGTGTTGATAGTGAGTAGGTGGTGTGCTGAGTACTGATAAATACAAACACACAAGAGGAGAAGAAAGTGACAGAGGCAGGAGGGGAGTTGCCCCTGTCACTTTAAGGTGATTTATAACTTTTCTAATACAGGTGCTTCTTCAAAGTTTTCGCTGATGGGGTATGCTTTGAGTGTAATATGAGGGTAGTATTTTCTTAGTTTGGCAAGCGTCGATTTTTTGAGAGGTGTCCAATAATAGTTGATATAACGAAGTTTTTTTAATTGATAAAAAGAGCGGGGTAATTTTTTGAAAAAATTGCCATCTATGTATAAGTTTTCTATGTCAAACAGGGTTACTTCTTCGGGCAAACGAGTCAGTTGTAAATCGCTTAAGGTCAAAGTTTTGCTATGTGGGTTATACAAACTTTGTAATACCTGGGTAACTGGCTCTATCTTGTTTTTCAGGCGAAAAAGGTTGCCTTTGCCCCGAAACTTGACCCAAAGGTTGCCCAAGTCAACGGCGTCAATATCTTTGTGCAGGTAAATTTTCTCTAAACATTGACTTACATTAGTTTCGTCAGATGTCCACTCTGCCATTTTGTTGTAATATTTGGCAATAAACTTTTTTAAACTTTCAGAAGCCCAATCATAATAAAGTGCCTGAGACGCCTCGCGAATGTGGTATTCGGGGTGAAGCCGTGACAATACAAAAAGGTAGGTAATCAATTGGGAAGGAACGCCCCCATTTTGCATCAGCTGAAGGGCAAGTTCTACTTTATCAGCGTCATTGTTTGCCAACAAAGCCCTGATATTGTTTATCATCTGATCAGTTTCTCGGTTTTCTTTAAGCAAGTAATAGTTATGAATTTGGGTTTCCATTGGATTGAACACAGAAAGTAGTTTTAGAGTTTTTATTAACAATTATGTACGCACTAACCACCTGATTGTTTGAGAATTAAACCAAAAAAAGCATAATTAATATAAGTTATTAATATGCAACTGGCTTTGGTTATCGTTGTATTAACTTATAGTTGAATTTATACAAATCTAATCAAACCTCCCTATTTTTGTTGTTTTTTTGGTATTCTGTACCTACCTAACCCTTGCAATGATGGCTGATTTTTCCTTTAAAAAATTATTTTCATTCTTAAAAACTAAAAAAACTTTCTCAAATACTACATCAACCCAAGAGAAAAAATTGAAGCAGTTGCTTTTGAGTAGCGATGCAGGTCAAGTTCGTCTGGCTTTTTATTTAATGAAAGGTACAGGTGTACCAAGCAGGTTGCTACCGATCATAAAAGCACATTACCAAGCATTATGCTTCGAAACCGGGCTAATGTTTCCTTTACATTCCTTGAGAGCGTTGTATATATCAGGGGTGTGTTTGGCGGGTGTATCGCCTGAGATAGGCAAACTTAAAAAATTGAGAGAGTTATGTATAGAAAACTGTGACCTTGAGCAATTGCCCCAAGACATAGGGCAACTCAAAAGACTGAAAGTTTGCTGGCTCCGTTGGAACAACTTATGCCAATTGCCTGCGACTATTGGACGACTTACCCAACTCACTGAGCTCCAGTTAGACGATAACCGATTGCAGGCTTTACCTGCCAGGCTAAACAGACTACAAAAGCTCAAAATTTTACATGCAAAGTATAATCAGTTGACAGAATTGCCCAAGGAGATCACTCAACTAAGAGGCTTACAAGAGTTAAATTTGTCATACAATCATATCAATGCATTGCCGCTTGACTGGCAAACGCTTACTCAACTCAAAAAACTGCACCTATACAACAACAATTTAAGCAACCTGCCTGACTCCATTGGGTACTTGGCGCAGCTCAAAATATTGCGTGCGCAAAACAATGCCCTTCGGGGAGTACCTGCGTCTTTGGGCAAACTTCAGCAACTCGAAGAATTGAGTTTACAAAATAATCAAATTCAACAACTTCCTGCGTCTTTGGGGCACTTATCATCGCTCAAAAAGCTCAATGTGAATGATAACTTGCTCACTTATTTGCCAAACAGTTTTCAAAATCTGACCAACCTTGAGCATCTCTACCTGAGAGGGAACCAGTTATCGAAAAAAAACAGGGAAACCATTCAAGGTTGGTTTCCCCACATATATATTCATTTTTAAGCGCGTATACAACTACGCCCTTAACTCTCCAATCTCAAATTTGGCTTTGAGTCCGTAAAATAAAAATCTTGCCAACTCGTCCAGCTCTATTTGTACAGGCTTTGTCTGCGCCACTTCATCGCTTTGTTGCAAATAAGCATTGATTTGAATACTGTCAGACGAAATTTCCACAATCATATATGGAATGTCTAAATACTCATTGAGGCGGTTAAAAATAAGGGTAAATGTATTTTTATTGATGAGTGTGCTCCCAAAGCGGTGGTATTCCAGGTTGGGCAAAAATTCATCAAAATACAAATAAGTAATCTTGCGAATAAGCTGTTGAGTATATTTGGGAGTATAATTAAATCCTTTTAAAATCTTAGCAAGCAAGTCTATATTATTCCAGTCGTTGGAGCTTAGTAGTTGATCAACTTCCCGATCGAAATTTACTATTTTCATTTTGTAAAAGTTTTCAATGGTGTACAAAAATGTACTTTTGTCTGGCGTAGCTGGTATTGGCTTTGTTTTGTGGTACAAAAAAATATCCATTGTGTGTGATTCGATTCCTAAGAATGAATCTTTAAAAAATACAAATATCAACAAGGAAATTTCGTGCCAGAAACGGTCAAAATAAACGGCTGAATTTTTGCTATAGTGCTGAAAATCAAAGTGTAACTCATTGATTATGTGGCTGCTTTATGCGCTTCTCATAAGCCTCTCTAAACTATTCTATACTGCTTGCGTATTTCAATAATATATTGTTCCTTATGGGACATTTTGTTATATTGCTGAAAACTTAACTTTACTATATAATTTCATGGCAGATAAATCGACACAAGCAGACAGAGTGATAGATAACCATATTTTATGGTCTATGGGAGCGGGTGCGTTACCTATTCCTATAGTAGACGTAGCTGCTGTAACTGCGATTCAATTGAATATGCTCAAAGAACTTTGTCTTATATATGATGTAGACTACTCTGAAGGATTTGGAAAAAACCTGATCTCTTCAATTGTAGGTGCAGGAGTGGCAAAAGTTGGAGCCAGTGCAGTAAAAACTATCCCAGTAGTGGGGGCTTTGCTTGGTGGGGTGCCTATGGTAGTATTATCAGGAGCCTCTACTTATGCTTTGGGGCAAGTGTTTAAATCTCAGCTCCAGGTAACCAACGTGCTTTCTAAGTTTGATATGAGTGGCGCTAAAGAAATGTACAAAGATGCTTTTGAGAAAGGGAAGCAATATGTAAAAGATTTGAGAGATAGGGTAGGTTTTGGCGAAAAACCAAGTACTCCCGAAGCAGATGGTAAGGAAGATAGCAAAAACAACAGTGATAATGGCGCTGACAGCAAACAAACTACTGGAGATGATGCTGTTTTTGAAAAACTGAGAATTCTGGGCGATCTGCGTGACAAGGGCATTCTGACTGAAGACGAATTTCAGCAAAAGAAACAAAAGATTTTGGCTCAATTGTAGTGAAATCAACCATACTTATTGAAGGCTGTCTCATAACTCAAGTCTTGGCAAATTTCCTTAAAGGAAAAACGATTTTTAAAGTATTTTATACCTGACAGGTTCCCAAAACCTGTCAGGTAGGCTGTTAAGAATCTGGTAATTTCTTCCCCACGTTTTTGGTTTAGAAATACCATGAGATTATCACAACTTTCAAGGAATTGTTTGCCTACCTTGATTGGATAAACCAAAACTGATTTTTCTTTAAAATATACCCTGTAACGTAGTAATGGCTATTTTTGCAGGAAAAGAAAAATTTGGGTATCTTGTATTAGACAAAGAATGTTTACCTTATTTTTAAAATCATAAAAGTTTCCTCAAAAACGTGGGGCACTTTTTTAAAATTCTTAACAGCCTACCTGTCAGGTATGATCAATCATTAAAATAATATTTTTCTGAAAATGATTATGAGACAGCTTCTTTTGAAGGCTTCTGGTGTTCAATCATCAGAAGCCTTTTTTTGTAATGACAAAGTATTTTCAAACATCTGTCGGTAATTAGCCGTTTCATTGTGGTGGTTCAACTGAGTTTGTACCAAATGTTTACAGTTGGCCCCCATTTTTTGTAGTTCATTTGCCGACAGGTTAAACATTTGATTGATGGCTTCGCGGCACTGATCTAAGTTACCAGGGTGAAATAAATGCCCATGTATCCCTTCTTCCAGAAAATCGGCCATTCCTCCAGCTTTGGCAGCAATAAAAGGCACTCCCAATCCTCCGGCTTCCATCATTACATTGGGCAAACCATCATAATACGAAGGAATAGCCACCAGGTCGCAAGCAGCATAGTAAGGCAACAAAGCGTACCGTTCCATAAACGGGTAGTGTGTATAGTGTAATATGTCAGCGTTTGCCTCCAGAAACTTCGCTACAGCTTCTGTCATATCTCCTATAATAAGCAAATGCACTTGTGGCAGTTTACCCGATAGCTTGAGTGCTTCTAAAAAAAATAACACGCCTTTCTTTGATTTTAAATGCCCAAACATCCCCCACACCTTTTGAGTACTGACTTGGGTTACATGGGTGTTACGCCAGGCTTGGGCTTTTTTCTTGTCTGAGGCAAGCAACCGCCACTCGTTGAGGTCAATACCATTGGCAATATGACTTACGCTGGCGTGAGCAAATAAACCTTTGATTTTGTACATTTTGTCTTTGCTTACTACACAAATATGGGCTGCGTTGAGCAAAGCATTTTTTAATATTTCTTGCCTTTTGGGTGAAAATATACCCGTATCAAAATCGTTACCGCGCAGCAATACTACGTAGGGTAACCGAAGCCAGGTGGCAAATATAGGAGCGGCCAACATAGGCACTTGTCCACCAAAAGCTACCAGGTGGGTAATAGCAGGGTTTTGTGTCTGGGCAAGTTCCTGGCTGTAGTTTTCTATAAACGACCAGACCAGGTTCAAACTGTGTGACACGTCGGGGTGCATAGCAAATGCAATATTTTTACCGTTTTGCACGCTTACTATCTTGGTTTTGGTCAGGTGGTGGGTAAAATGTACTACATCTACCAATACCCCATCGGCACGCAAATGGTGCACTATACGGTCGCAAGACTGAGCCATTCCTCCTTTGTTGGGGTAGTAGTTTTCGGTGAGCCAAAGAATTCTCAATTGAGTAGGTGTTGATTTTGTCATTACTATAATGCCAGAAAGTGATGGTCAGATTTAAACTGGGGTAAAGTTAATAGTAAGAACCATATATTCAATAATGGGGTACTTGTTGTATATGAAAAAACGAAGCCAGTACATTGTCTGACTTCGTTGGTGGTATGAAAAAACTCAAAAGTAGGTTGTCTTGCTACTTTTTCATTGTTTCGGGGTACAATACCACTTTGATGTAATTTTTCATATCAAAGTATTTTTGAGCAGCTTTTTGCATATCTTTAGAGTTCAACGCCTGAATGCTTTGCTCATATTCAGTTATTTTTTCTCGATCCTTACCATTGATATAAGCACTGCGCAGGGTGTTTAACCAATAGCGGTTGTTTTTCATGTTGGTTTCCATACTGCGTATTTGTTGGGCTTGCACCTTTTTTAAGTCCTTACTGCTGATGCCATTCTTTTGTATTTTCTTTATTTCGCCCATTGTGGCAGTTACCAAGTCATCTACATTTTTGGGTGCACAAGGAAAAGACACTATGATGGCATAATTATCATAAGGCTTTTTTTGCATATAGCCATAAGCACCTGCTCCATACACTCCTCCTTTTTCTTCGCGTAGCTTTTCAATCAGTTTAATACTGAGTGCTTCGGCAAGTGCTTTAATCAGTGAGGCATCTTTTGCGCTGTACTTGGCTGCCCCCATAAACGATAGATGTACTTGACTTTTAGGGTCTTTGCCTTTGTACAGCTTTTTGGTTACTTTGCCTTTAGGTGGCCTAATCCCTAAGTCTTTGAAAGTAGCTTTTTGTTGGGTGGTAGGCAAACTACCGATATACTTCTCAAGCAATGGTTTAATCTTGTCTACCTTAAAGTTGCCCACAAATACAAATTTAAAATTTTGACCATTGCTAAATATTCGCTTATAAAAAGCCATTGTTTGATCAAGGTCTATTTTTTCTAACTCTTCTTTGGTAGGAAAAAAACCAGCGGCACGGGGGTGATTTTGATTCTTAATTTTTGTTAGCTGGTCTTGAAAATAAAAATTAGGATTTGCCATCAGGTTTTGCATCATACTCTTGTACTGATTTTTCATCGATTTAAACGCCGTCTCATCTTTGCGAGGTTTGGTAAAGTACAAATGAGTCATTTGCAAGGCAGTTTCAAGGTCTTGGGGAGTAGTAGCACCACTCACCCCGTGTGTCACCTCACGAATATAAGGTTTTACACTGACGGATTTGCCTGCCATCATTTTGCGTAGGTCGGCTGCTTTGAATTTGCTCACGCCACTAGCCGCTATAATTTGCGAAGCATAAATTGCCGAGACGTGGTTTTTGGCGGCAGCCAGTGAATACCCCCCCAAACTGTAGCCGTTAAACAACACCTGATCATCTTTAAAATCGGTAGGCTTCAAGGTAACCACGATACCATTAGAGAGGGTAAGTTCGGTAGTACCTGACTTAGGGTATGTTTTGGTATTGGTTACTTTGCCAGCTGTAGGCATTTTATCCATCAGTTTAGTCCCTACTGCCTTGTCTTTATAAGGTTTTACTGTATTGAAAGCCACTTCTTTGAGCACAGTTCTTACCTGTGCTTCGGTGGGTACAATCACTCCTTTTTTTTCTGGAGCGTTGATAATGATTACCCGGTTGTCTTTGGTAATCCATTTTTTAGACAAAGCGTTTACTTCTGCTAAAGTAATTGTAGGCAATACCTTTTTGACAAACTCATATTCGAATTTGATTCCTGGGGTAGGTTCTTGCTGTAAAAAGTGAGCCACATATTCACGGGCAAAACTTTTAGAGTCGGTTTTTTTGCGTTCGTTATAGGCGCGTTTGTAACTGTTCAGAATTGTTTTTTTATAACGTTCAAACTCTCCTTTGGTAAAGCCGTGTTTTCGTACGCGCTTGCTTTCGGTCAATGCTACCCTTAAGCCGCCCAAAATATCATTGCCATTGGCAAATACATTGCCTGAGTAGGCGTCTATAGATCGGATAAAGTTGCCGTAATAAAAACCCGCATTGATAAACGGAGGGTTGGCTTTTTCGGTAAGCTCACGCAAACGTTGGTTAAGTATACCACTATGCAAGCGGTTGATCATTTGCTGGCGATAATCTTTCAGGTTTTTTACCTTCTTAAGTGGTTTTTTATAAATGATTTGTACTTGCGAGAAGGGCGCCTCTTTATCTGTATTGATAGATACAAAGGTTTTTTGGTGAGGGGGCACTGGGTATAGTTTTTTTTCACGGGCGTTTTTTACTGGCTTTAGGCGAGAAAAATGCTTTTTGATTTTTTTCTCCATAGCCTCCAGGTCAATATCGCCCACCACTACTACTGCCATTAAGTCGGGACGGTACCAATCCTTGTAAAATTGCTTCAGGGTATTGTATTTAAAGTTTTCCAGAATTTTCTTTTTGCCTATAGGCAAGCGTTTGGCATAACGCGAATTATTGAGTAATACCGGAAAGTACTGGTCACGCATGCGTTGCCCAGCGCCTCGTCCCAGCCTCCATTCTTCTATTACTACCCCACGTTCTTTGTCAATTTCTTTGTTGTCAAAGCTTACATTATGCGCCCAGTCTTCCAAAATCTGAAAGCCTTTATCCATGACTTCCTGCTTATCGGTAGGTAACATGAGCATGTATACTGTTTCGTCAAAACTAGTGTAAGCATTCAGGTGGGCACCAAATTTTACTCCTGCCGATTGTAAATAGCTTACTAACTCGTTTTTCTTGAAATTTTTAGTACCGTTAAATGCCATGTGTTCTACAAAGTGAGCCAGTCCTTGTTGTTGGTCGTTTTCTTGCATAGACCCAGCATTTATGGCAAGCCTTAGCTCTACTCTTTTTTCTGGCTTGGCATTTTTGCGGATATAATATTTTAATCCATTTTTGAGCTTACCAGTTCTTACCTGCGCATCAAAAGGTATTTCTTTGTCTAATTGTTGGGCAAAAGATGCTTGTCCTGCCACTACCACAGTAAGCAAACAAAGCATCAGACCTTGGGTGATCAATTTATAATTCATAGTTTTCTATAGTTTAATATGAAATGGTGATAGACTAACGATCAACTTATATCAAGCTTAGTTCAGGCTAATAGGCATACCATCAAACAAACCTATAATTATTGTATTAGTCATACAAGTACTGCATTATTTTTTTACGATACGGTTATCTCGTTGTCTCTGTTTGTTGCCCCAACCTATCTTGTGGGTTGTTCCGTATATACTTACACCCAGCACTCTTTCTGAGGTTTTTATAGGTGTTTTATCAGGGACTATAGAAGCAGGAAAGAGCGCAAAACAGGGGCAGTATGAACCAACTAATTGAATACACTCATGACACGTATACGATATGGCGATTGTGAAATATGCGGACGAGAAAAATCGCTCAGCTTCCACCACCTTATTCCTTGTAATTTGCATAAAAAGAAGCTTTTTTTACGAAAGTTTGGCAAAGAAGAAATGAAGACCAGAGGTTTGAACTTGTGCCGAATGTGCCACTCTACAATTCATAAGTTTTTTGAACTCAAAGATTTGGGCTTAAACTATAACACCAAAAAAAAACTGATGGAAAACGAAAAGTTTGCCAACTATGTAAAGTGGGTAAAAAAGCAGAAGTAGTACAAAGTATAAGGTAGAGCCCTATAGAGCAACTTATTTTGTGGGTTTACTGAACCCCAAATACCGTGAGGTATTTGGGGCTTATTTTGGCTACATGTTTAGATCAAATCTGTGGGCAGTACAGGTATTTTTCGGATACGCTTGCCAGTAGCGGCAAAAATAGCATTGAGTACTGCTGGGGCTAAAGGCGGCACTGCAGGTTCGCCTGCTCCCGTAGGATCATCCTCGCTTTCTATCAAGTGCACTACTATTTCGGGGGTTTCGTCTATACGTAGTACTTTGTAGTCGTGGTAATTGCTTTGTTTTACTCTGCCGTTTTCAAAGTCTATTCCTCCATAGAGCAAAGCTCCCAACGACCAGATAATGCTCCCCTCTACTTGCCCCCTGACAAAGTGAGGATTGATGACCTTGCCCAGGTGCATTACACAAGTGATCTTATGTATTGTAAGTTTTCCTTGGTTTACCGACACCTCGGCTATTTGGGCGCATGCTGTGCGCGAAAATCCCGCTACTGCCAACCCTTGTCCGTGTCCTTTAGGCATTTTTTTGCCCCATTGACCTACCTCTACCACCTTAGGTAGTACTTGGCGAAAGCGCTCGCGGGTGAGTTTCCTGAAATTTTGGATCAGTTTGGCACGGTCGCCAGTGCCTACCAACTTTACAGGGTGATTGAGCAGCTCCATTCTGAGCTTGTAAGCATCTTGTTTTAGTTTATGGGCTATTTCATCTATAAAACACTCCATACCCAAGGTAGCCGAGTGTACCGATACGCTGCGCCAGGCACCTATAGGAATGGGTGGGTCTACCAGCGTGCACTGGTTTTTGGCGTTGTCAAAATGATAAAAAATATCATAAAGGCGGTTACCTCCCTGACTGTTAGAAGCTCGTACTATTTTGTTTTCCCATCCCACCAGCTTGTTATTTTTAATAGCTGCCCGATAGTTACTATAGTGGTAAGGGTGGTATTGGTCGTGCTGCATGCCATCTTCGGGTGTCCATACCATTTTTACTGGTTTGCCACCAATGGCTTTAGACACCAATACAGCTTCTGCTATGTGATCTTCACCGCGTCGCCCAAAAGATCCTCCTCCAGGCAATACATTAATGGTAATGTTTTCTTCTTTGAGCCCGGTTACTTTTGCCACTGCCTGGGTAGCATTTTGTGCCGATTGGGTACTTGCCCATACCTCGCATTGGTTGCCTTCTATTTTAGCAACAGCATTCATTGGCTCGAGCAAGGCGTGTGCTTGAAAAGGGTTTTCGTAGGTAGCTTCTATTACTTCAGCATCTTTAAATGCCGCCGTAGTATCGCCCAGATTTACAGTAGGTTTGGTAATAGGCAGTTTGCCTGCTTCCAGTATCTCTTTGCGTACACTTTTGAGGCTACGTTGCCCATTTTTGCCCTCGTTCCACTGCACTTTCAGGGCTTGTTTCCCTTTAAAGGCCGCCCAGGTAGAGCGAGCAATCACCACCACACTATCAAATACATAAGGGTCGTTGTTAAGGTCAACATTGGTTATCTTTATTACTTGTTGTACGCCTTTTATGCTAAGGGCTGCTTTAGCCTCATAGCTTTTAAGCGTACCTTTGTACACGGGGCATCGGACGGCAGCAGCGTATAGCATGCCTGGAACTTTTGTATTGATGCCGTACTCGTCTTGCCCTTCTACTACGCCAGGAGTGATTAGATTTGTTACCGATTTTCCTATGTACTGGTATGCCGATGTTTTTTTAAACGTGATCTTTTCGGGCACAGGTAATTTGGCAGCAGCTCCGGCTATTTTGCCAAAAGCGAGTTTTTTGCCAGAAGGCTGGTGGATCACTTGCCCGTTTTTAGTATAACAGTTTTGATGGTTAAACACGCCTTTGTGTTTTCGTTGCCAGTATTGTATGGCTGCTTCTGTCAAGAGCATACGTGCTGTGGCGCCTGCTTTGCGCAAGGGGTGCCAAAGTTTGCGAATGCTGGAGCTGCCTCCTGTGGTACCTTGTTCGTTGCGGCTAAACCTTTTGTCATAGGTAGCCCTTACTATCTTTATTTGTTGCCAATTGGCGCCCAGTTCATCGGCTAAAATCTGGGGTAGCCCCGTACCCGACCCTTGACCCATTTCTAGCTTGGTAAGCGTAAAAGTCAGTAGTCCTTGAGTGTCTATTTCTAAAAAAGCGTTGGGGGCAAACGTGGGGAGGTCTTTTGCCAGTACATGATTACCTGCGGGAAGTGCCAGGCTTAGCATTAGTCCTCCGCTAACTGCCGTTGATACCTTTACAAAAGTTCTTCTGTTCATGAGTATTATATGGATTGTTTTTATATAAAAAAAACAAAATCAGTCCACAAAAACAATTATTTACGATAGACAGAAGGTTGTACCCTACCAATGACCAATAAGTGAAGGCGTGGCACAGTATTTTAAGAAGCTTGTAAATAGGATGGAGCCGAGTGGAGCTGTAGGCAAACTCAATATTATGTCTTGGTCAAAGACGTGTTTGAGTGCAAGTACCAGGGCAGGGTGAAAGCCAAGGGGGAAGTAGATATGTATTTTGTAGTAGGTAAGACAAAATGAGAAGGTTTAAAAACAAGAAACCCTTCACTCATTGAACGAAGGGTTTACTTAATTTCTTATTGAGAAACAATGGACCATTTATCATTAAATAAAGTACCAATAAATGCAATTTTGAAAAAAGTAAATAAGTAAGGGATTACCTATTGACCTTTGTACAATTATACTCATTTTTTTTGCCTTAGGCTAATTCCTGGCATAGACAAACCGTAGACAGCTTATATTTTTCTTACCTTGTATTTATCACAATTAACTCTATTTTGCTTTCTACGCCATTGCCCGCTGGAATAAACACCTTGTTGCCCATTACCAATAGGTCGTCTCGTCGCCCCAACCTTACATGCCTGCCCAAAGCCACTGGCTGCCCCAATTTGTTACCATTAGCGTCTATTTTCATGGCAAAAGTGTTTTGATAAGTAGAATAGCCTTGCTTGCTTACCACCTCCCATACCAACAAAACTTGCCCATTGCTGAGTGGAGCCACTTTGAGGTGGCGGGCGCTTGTTTTATTTTTGTCACGGTACTTAGTCAGCCACTTTACACCTGCATTACGTTGCTTCGAAAATCGCCCGCCAAATGTATAAAAACCGCCTGACTCGGTAATACCCCGCGAGAGTACCATGTCATCGCTTATTTGGCTTCCTCTTGAAGATGATTTTTCAAAGTCTTTGCGCACCTTTACCAGCCCTACATTGCGTGGGTCAGGCGATTTATACCCTGCCCGGCTGTTGTCCAATGCCTTGCCAGTAGGTGAAGGCTCTCCAGTAAAGATTATCAGGTACCCATTACTTACCTCAACCAAACCACCCAGTTCACTGTATGTACCGTTGTCGTTCGACCATTTATAGTATTTCTTACCTCCCTTACTTATTTCAGCATAATAGCCATACTTGCGCCTAGCAGGAGAGGTAGCACGTGTGCCGTGTTCGGTTTTAAAAGTATACACCACCTGAGAATACTTACGGGTGCCATCAAAACGGTGTAAGTTTACCCCTCTTGGGTAATTATCACCTAGGTCCATTGCCACAAATTTTCCTGCTTTATTGGTGGTCAGGTAGTTGTCAAACGAGTGCCCCGAAGTTTGCCCGTGGTTACGTATTTTGCTTAAAGTATTGGCATCAAATACTACGGCAATGCCCCCCTGGTGGTGTAATCCATCGCCCGACTTATGCATAGTGCGTCCAATCATCAGAGCTATTTTACCTTGGGTGTGCTGCAGACTCACCATATAATTGCGAAAGTTGTAAATGTTTAAGCCTTTTTTAGAGGTGTCGTATTGTTTGGTTTTTAAAAACTTACCCGATATAGTGGCTTTATACAGGGCTACCCTGGTGTTGCCTTTGCTACCTTGGTAAGTGAAATAATAAAGGTTGCCTTGGGTATCGTTAGTGGCTGCCAATAAATCGGCCTTTTGAGGGTTGTACAAAGGGACGTTTTGTTGACTTTTGAACCCAGCCATAAAGTTACTCAAGTAAATTCGCTTGTTTTTTTTGTCTTGCCATATCATTTGCACCCTGTTTTTGGGGCTTTTCAGCAAAAAGAATTGACGATTTCTACCATAGTCTTTGCCTGTATGAAACACTGAGGCATTGACCTTAAACCTGTATTTGAAAACAGTGCCTAGTGGAGTTGTTTTAGTCTGAGAGCCTTCAGTGTTGGCAGACAGTTGCTTAAAGCTACTAATACGTTGACTGGTAGGGGCAAAAAAGTAAATCACACTACCCGTGAGCCGACTTACTTTGAGCGTTTTTATGGACGTAAACCTGGCGGTGTTTACCTGACTTGCCTTTACCTTTGCCACCTTATCCACTTTTCCTGCCTTGAGGGTATAAATGGTATAGGACTGTTTTTGGGGAAATTTAAAGGCAATACAGTGCTGTGATGCCAAAAACTTTTTTGCCTTGCGGCGAGGGGCAAATACCTGATAAGCATCAAAGCTTAGTTTGCCTGAGCGTACTTTGCCTTGACTTACTTTAAAATCATTGTGGTTGTAACGGCCACTAGTATAGCAAGCGTTTTGGTAGTACAACGATACTAGCCCCAAACGTCCTATTTGGTCTGCTTCTTTGATCTTACCATCATTACCTCGCTCAGGGGTTTTTCCTGGCAATACTTTGGTTTTACTTGCCGAAAAAACAAACTTGTTGAGACCTGCTTGCCCTATGCCTGGTGTAACATACCCCAGTATAAAAGCGATACATACAAAAAAGTGTTTCATAATTTAATTTATAAATGATTGAATGTTGTTTTTGTAAGGAGAACCATACAAGCAGGCTTTGCGTATTGGGTGAGTGATTATATTACCCACACTTTACTTTAACTAAAGATAGCTAAATTGTATCGTTGTTTCACAAATAGTCCATTAATTATTTTTCTTAGGAATGGTGTAAAAATAAATTTCTATAGTAACGCTAAAATATTTTGTTGCTAGACGAGGTACGGCAATATCCAGTAGGACAGGCATTTGTTTTTTAATGATCGAGTAATAGTGGTTGCGTCAGCTGGACTCAGCCTTAGTTTGTTGCCGTTAAGAATCTGTGAAACGAAGCCGTAAAAACTGATCACTGTTTGAGCGAAGCGAGTTTGAGCAGTTTCGGCGTAGTGGAGCAGATTTAGGAAAAACAAACTACAGCTGCGGGTTTTTTGGTTACTTTTTTACCTGTAGAAAAAAGTAACGGCTCACCGATATTCTGATCAATCATTACACAAGTGTGTTTAATGATTGACAACTTTTTAATAGAAAAATCACTTTATAATTATTAAATGCCAGTTGTGGCTCCTAGTGGATATTGAGCGAGCTTGAGGGAAGGTTGGCTAATAGCAGCGCTATTCGGCTATTTTTTAACAAAGTATAGCCTCAAAAGATGAGGTTAAGAATGCGTATTTATTTTGGTACCATTCCTTAGTCTTTGATAAAATCATTTTACTCGCCTATAGACATACCAGACAAGGTGTGGGTGTTATGCTGGGTAAAAGTAGTAGTTTTGGTAAATAAAGTGGATAAAGTTATAGGTGATACACATTGCGAAAACTTAGTAACCAGTATATGAGTTATAAGATCCACCTGGAGTTTTGTTACACTCACTAAGCAGGAAAAAAACGTTTTGTAGTTTTCAAACTGTATGCTCTTATTGGTTGTGTTAGCGACCAAAATTAGTTTATTTTATACCGTTAATATGTTATTATTCCTCCAAAAGTTCAGTGTCGTTGCTTGTGTTTTTATTTGCCTGAGTTGCCAGACTGAGACACACAAACAAAATAAACAAGTACCTTTGGTCAAAGTGTTGTTTTTGGGCAATAGCTATACTTATTATCATCGAATGCCAGAAATGTTTACCCAACTTGCGCAGCACAACAAAAAAAATGTCGCAGTACAATCAGTAGCCAGTGGAGGACGGCGTTTGCAAGACCATAGCCGAAACCGCCGGGTGAAAAAAATGATTCAAGAGCAAAATTTCAATTGGGTAATATTGCAAGAGCAAAGTATTGTTCCCTTCGTGCAAACCACCCAAATGTATGAAGCTGTTCGTACTATAGATACTTGGGCAAAGCAACACAAAACCCAAAGCATGCTTTTCCTGTTTTGGGCGCGCAAGTATACCCATGATATGGGCATTCGTTTAGAGGGAGTGCCTTATTATCAACGCTTTAGGAGTTTTACTGAAGCGCAAAATAGTTTGGTGCATACCCACAAAAAAATTGCTGATGAGCTAGGTGCACCCATAGCACCTGTAGGGGTAGTTTGGCAACAATTACACTATCGTTTGCCGCAGTTACACCTATGGCAGGCAGATGGTAGTCACCCTACCAAAGTTGGTGCTTACATCACGGCATTGGTTTTTTATGCTTCTATTTTTCAAGAGTTGCCCATGAGTCACCTACATAGTTGTCCACTTAAACCCGCAGAACAACAACTTATAGCAGACATAATTAAGGCAAATGTGCTCGATCGCAAGGAATATTGGAACAGTAGTCGTTAACTTTTACCAAAGATCATTTTGTAGGCTTTTTGGTACAATGAGGCATTATTTGGTGCATCCTCCGAAAAAATAGTATGCATGCACAATATTTTTTATTAATTTGCAACTTATGATCGTAGGGAAAAATGGAAAACGAATGAAGCCAGAAGAAACCGTAGATTTTCATATCAAAGCTACATGGCACGCTATAGCGCGTATGTACAATGCTGAAGCTGCCAAGTATAACGTAACAGTGTCGGTAGGGTATATCTTGCTAAATATAGATTTAGAGCAAGGAACACCTTCTACCAAGATAGCCCCTTTGCTAGGCTTAGAAGCTCGAAGCATTACCCGTACGTTGAAAAACATGGAGAATGACGGATTGATTTATAAAGTACAGGATACTAAAGATCGTCGTTTTTTTAGGATATTTTTGACAGATAAAGGCCAAGAAGGCAGAGAACATGCACGACAAACTGTGCTCAAGTTTAACCACGCTGTATATGAGACTATTCCAGACGAAAAGCTAAAGGTGTTTTTTGAAGTGATGATGCAAGTGCAGAAAATTATTGATGGGGGAGAAGTTTATCTTGATAAGTAATGTTGCCGAAATAATGTCAGCAAATTTAAGTAAATATTTTTTCGCCTTGTCTAGCGACTAAAATATACAGTTAAAATGGGGAAGTTATTTTGACTGCATTAAGTAGCCGCAAGTCCTTAGATACCGATGAATATCGGTGCAATTAGCTATAAGCTACAAGTAAAGATAACTCTCTCATAATATGATAGTTATACTTGCATATTAGATATATTTAATTTTGTCTTGGTAAGTAGCAGCAAGCAATTAGCTATAAGCTACAAGTAAGCATAACTCTCTCATAATATGATAGTTACGCTTGTATATTAGGTATATTTAATTTTGTCTTGGTACATACATACTAATGCATCGGGAACCAATACGATGATAAAAAAGTTAGTAGGGCACGATTCCAGGCACATCCCCCTTATTTTCTAATCAATTTTTCAATGTTTTTCAGAGTTTTGGGCAGGTGAGTAGCCGAGGCATTGCCCAGTTTGTCGAGCCAATGCAGGTAAATGAGCTCTACCCCTGACAATGGTTCATGGGTCGAAAACCGCCGTCTTTTTTCGTGTTGATATTTATCTACCAAGTGTTGCATTTGGTCTTCATCCAGACAGTCGCGCAGCAACCCCAAGGCAAGGTTTCCTACCTCCCAGGCTATTTTGTGTTCCTCTTGTAAGGCTTGTTGTACTACACTTCTAAACCGCTTGAAGGGATATTTCAGATCAATAATTTGCTCAATTTGCTTGAGTACCTCCCCCGATACATGCGCTTGTTTCCATACCTCAAACAAATCGTCTTTGAGCCCCACATACTGAAAACTATGTGCCTTGGCTATTTCAAGCGCAAGTAATACATTGCGTTCGTCGTCAGTACTAAAAAGTAATTGTTTGAAACGATCAATGGCATTTTTATCTATAGGGGCAGGGTCTGTCATCGTTGCCCCTCCGCTACAAAAATATACTGTGCCACCTTGTGCGAAATCATCATAGGAGCCTCCGCTTTATCCAGGCAAATCTCAAGCGATTCGTCATACTCTACCTTGTCCAAAATGGTAATGGCAGTACCTATATTGATCTTGAGCTTGTTGAGGTGTTTCAAAAACAAAGGATCGCCCTCTTCTACAGCAAGCACCTTGAGGGGTTGGTGAAGGGGAGCTTCTTGCAAACTTATTTTTTTGCGTTTTATAATTTCCCCTTTATCGTTGGGTATAGGGTCTCCGTGAGGGTCATACGCCGGAAACTCTAAAAACTCATCTAACCTTTGGATAAGGGTAGGCGACTGAATGTGTTCGAGTTGTTCGGCAACATCGTGCACCTCGTCCCAACTAAAATGGAGCTTTCTTACTAAAAAAGTTTCCCAAAGTCGGTGTTTTCTTACAAGATTAATGGCAATTTGCCTACCTTGTCTAGTAAGGGTTACTCCTTTGTACTTCATGTGGTTTACCATCTCCTTTTGCGACAGTTTTTTAATCATATCGCTTACCGAGGCAGCACTTATGTTAATTTTTTTAGCTATTTCGTTGGTGCTGATTCCTTCTTTTTCTCCGTGAGTTTCAGAAAGTTGATAAATGGCTTTTAGGTAATCTTCTTCTGTTAAACTAAGCATCTGCAAATAAAGAGATAGTGTGACTTGAGACAATAAAGTTAATAAATTTTTAAGTACCTACCGGAGCACTGGTCAAAGTTTTGACAAATGAGAAAAATTGTACACAACATTGCCTCAATAATTGTAAGTAGATGCCCTTGTACTATTTGACGATTGCCTGTTTGATTTGTTGAGTGAAGTACTTAGAAAAATTACGCAAAAAGCGGATATACACTGTTTTTGTGAAAACTGAAAACAATGTACAAAGCTTGCAGGTTTTGTTGAATGTTTAGAAAAAAAAATAAACAAGTTTTCGGTTTCACGGTTTTGTTAATGAATTTAATGTTATTTTATACTACTCATTAAACAAAAAACCAAATTATATACTAAAAAATACAAGAAAATGACTAAAGTAAAGGCGCATATTATTGGGGGAGGCTTTGCAGGGTTGGCAGCCGCATCTTGTTTGGCTAACGACGGCTACGATGTAACAGTGTTTGAAAAAAACGCCATGTTGGGGGGCAGAGCGCGTAAGTTTGAAGCCAATGGTTTTGTATTTGACATGGGTCCAAGCTGGTATTGGATGCCTGACGTATTTGAGTCATTTTTTAACAAATTTGGCAAGTCGGCAAAAGACTACTACGACCTCCAAAGACTTGACCCTTCTTATTCAGTGTTTTTTGGCAAAGATGATATAATGGAAGTACCCGCCAACCTCGACGAACTCCACCAAATATTTGAGTCTCTTGAACCCGGCAGTAGTGCCAAACTCACTCAGTTTTTGAAAGAAGCCGCCTACAAATATGAAGTGGGTATCAACGATTTGGTGTATAAACCAGGGCGTTCTTTGCGTGAGTTTGTAGACATGCGCCTCATTACCGGAGTATTTCGTTTGCAGGTGTTCAACTCTATTTATAGCCACATCCGAAAGTATTTTAAGCACCCCAAACTTATCCAGTTGTTAGAGTTTCCTGTGTTGTTTTTGGGAGCCACCCCGCGTAATACCCCCGCCCTATACAGCCTAATGAACTACGCCGATATTGAACTAGGCACCTGGTACCCAATGGGGGGAATGCACAAGATAGTAGAGGGGATGGTAAGCCTTGCCGAATCGTTGGGGGTAAAGTTTGAGACCAACGCCAATGTAGAGCAAATAAAAGTAAAAAATGGTACTGCTACTGGGTTAATTATTGGTGGTGAGGAGCTTCTGGCCGATGTAATTGTTGGTGGGGCAGATTATCACCACGTAGAGCAACATCTGCTTGAAGAGAAATACCGTAAGTATTCTGAACATTATTGGGACAAGCGCGAAATGGCGCCTTCAAGTCTTATTTTTTATTTGGGAATTGACAAAAAATTAAAAAACTTACATCATCATAACTTGTTTTTTGACCAGGCATTTGAGCAACACGCCATAGAGATATACGAACAACCTCAATGGCCAAGCGAGCCTTTGTTTTATGTGTGCTGCCCATCGGTAACCGATGCCAGTGTAGCCCCCGAAGGCAAAGAAAATATGTTTATCCTGGTACCTGTAGCGCCCGACTTGAAAGACGATGAAGCCACCAGAGAAAAGTATTACAACCTGGTAATGGAACGACTTGAAAAGTTAACCGGACAATCGGTAAAAGAACATGTGATATACAAAAAAAGCTACGCGCACAATGATTTCATCAGTGATTATAATTCATTTAAAGGCAACGCTTACGGGCTTGCCAATACATTGCGCCAAACTGCTATACTGAAGCCTTCGCTCAAAAGTAGCAAGGTGAGTAACCTTTATTATACCGGACAATTGACTGTGCCGGGCCCAGGAGTTCCCCCTTCGCTTATATCGGGGCAGGTAGTAGCACAAGAGATAGCTAAAGCTTTTAAGAATAAAAAAGAAATACAAACTATTTAAACCAATCAAATATTACTTACAATGAAATCTCTATACGACAAAGTATCTTATAAGTGCAGTAAGCTCGTAACCAACAATTATAGCACATCTTTCTCTTTGGGCATCAGTTTTTTATCACAAAAAATACGCAAGCCTGTATATGCCATTTATGGGTTTGTAAGGTTTGCCGATGAGATAGTAGATACCTTTCACGGCTATGATAAAAAAGACCTGCTCGACAGGTTTAAACAGGAAACCTACCAGGCTATAGACGAAAAAATAAGCTTGAACCCTATTTTGAACAGTTTTCAGCAAACAGTCAATGAATTTAACATTGAGCGCGAATTGATCGACACGTTTTTGAAAAGTATGGAGATGGATTTAGTGGGCATTAGCTACGACCAAGAAGGTTACGAAGAGTACATTTTAGGTTCAGCCGAAGTAGTAGGGTTGATGTGTCTGCGGGTGTTTTGCGAAGGTGATTCTGCCAAGTACGACTCGCTCAAGTACGGCGCCATGCGTTTAGGGTCAGCCTTTCAGAAAATCAATTTTTTACGCGACCTCAAGCAAGACTATAAAGAACTGGGGCGCACTTACTTTCCGGGGGTTGACATCAGCGAGTTTGGCGAGATAAACAAGAAAGAAATAGAAGAAGACATAGAGCAGGATTTCAGAGATGGTTATGAAGGGATCAAAGGTTTGCCCAAACACGCCCGCTTTGGAGTATACATGGCGTATGTGTATTATTACTCTTTGTTTAAGAAAATACAAAACACGCCTCCCCGTCAAATTATGAGCGCACGCATTCGCATCTCGAACCGCCGCAAATACATGCTCTTTTTTAGCTCTTATGTCAAACATAGCTTGAATATGATTTAAATAATTACGAATGGTTCAATTACGAATTACGAATTGGCGCAAGCGTAGTTAATTACGAACCGACCAAAGGGAGCTCTGCGTAAGCTAATTACGAATTGGCGCAAGCGTAGTTAATTACGAA
>NZ_CANLRP010000116.1 GCF_947493425.1 uncultured Microscilla sp.
TGCAAATCTTTAAAAAGTACAATAAAGAGTGCCCTCTTATTGAAATTGTACAAAATTCAACTCGATATTCACATTATATATAGTTCGTCATCCTTTGTTAGAGTATACCCCCTGCCCACCCCAATCGTTGCCTTTTTTCGGTAGATACGCCCATAACGTCGGTAAGCAACCAAACAAGATAGACAAATGAAAATCGGTTAAATTCAGTCATTATTGACCTAAATAAACCTCAACAACAGCCCATAAAAAAACGCCTAAACGAGTGTTGCGCTCGCTTAGGCGTACATTTTAAATGTTAATCAGTGCCTGATTCCTGATTGCAATAAATATATAGCTTTAATATATATAGTTCGTTATCCTTTGATAGAGTATACCCCTTGCCCACCCCAATAGTTGGCTTTTTTCGGTAGATAAGCCCATAACGTCGGTAAGCAACCAAACAAGATAGACAAATGAAAATCGGTTAAGTTCAGTCATTATTGACCTAAATAAACCTTAACAACAGCCCATAAAAAAACGCCTAAACGAGTGTTGCACTCGCTTAGGCGTAAACAAAAATAGGAAGGCTTGTTTTTTATTCTTTTATGCCCTGCTGCTTTTGCTCAATCTTTTCTTTAAACTTTCCCGCCATTTTATCAAAACGTCCCTTTTTAAAAATGTTAGTACCTAACTCAATGCCTTTGCGTAGTTCTTTTTGTTCTTCTTCGGGCAGTGCTATAAAATCTTTGCATTCATCAGAGCAACATGCATGGTATTTTTCGGCACACGCTTCACACTGAATAAATAACAGATGGCAAGCATCATTTACACAGTTGGTATGAGTATCACAAGCTTTGCCGCACTGATGACAATTGCTGATTACGTCATTGGTAATACGCTCACCCAAGCGTTCGTCAAATACAAAGTTTTTTCCAATAAACTTATTCTCAATTCCTTTCTTTCTGGCATCCTGAGCGTATTTTATAATTCCTCCTTCAAGCTGAAATACTCGTTTAAACCCTTTATGCTTAAAATAAGCACTGGCTTTTTCGCAACGAATGCCCCCTGTGCAATACATCAACAGGTTTTTGTCCTCTTTGTGCTCCTCAATCATGTCTTCTATAATGGGCAGTGAGTCGCGGAAAGTATCTACATCGGGGGTAATGGCTCCTTTGAAATGTCCCACTTCGGTTTCGTAGTGGTTGCGCATGTCTATAATAATGGTATTAGGGTCTTCGGCAAGTTGGTTAAACCCTTCAGCATCCACGTGTTGTCCTTTGTTGGTTACGTCAAAAGTTTCGTCATTGAGTCCATCGGCAAGCACTTTTTCACGCACTTTTATTTTAAGCTTATAAAACGACTTCCCATCGTCCTCTACTGCTACATTTAAGCGAACACCATCTAGCCAGTGAGTACTGTATAAATCAGCTTTAAAAGCCTCGAAATTTGAAGCAGGCACGCTCAATTGGGCGTTAACACCTTCTTTGGCAAGGTAGATACGTCCAAAGACCCCTAACTTATCCCAGCGCAGGTACAAATCGTCACGAAAGGTCTCAGGGTTTTCTAATTGATGATACTGATAAAACGATATGGTCAACCGTTCTTCTTTGCTTTCTTTCAGTTTTTCCTTAAGAACGCGCTTGTCTATTTTGTTATGTAATGCCATAATAACTTGCAAGGTTATCGGTCTGCGCCTTATTGAGCAACAAACCTTAAATGATTTATTTGAGCAACAAAATTACAAATTTTAGGAGAATTATTCAGGCAGCGTAAGGTTTCATTGCAAAAAAGTCGTTGCCTTGGAGTGATTTACCTGCTACAATAATTCAGTATTAGAGTTATATACACAAGTGGCTTAAGAGCAGCAAAAAGGCTTGATAGGTAAAAATTGTGGCAAGAAAACTGTTGACTATTACAACTATGCTTTGAAGAGGGATAAAAAACGCCTTTTTCTAATTTTCTACGCAAAAACGCAGAAAAAATGAAGTAAAAGGCTAGTAAATTAAATAAATAATTGCAATACTCAACTACACTTTATTTCAAGTAATATACATCTCGTTGTTATTTTGCAAAAAAGTACTTTTTTAAACTAAAGTTACATAAATTAGCTGCAACATAGAGCATCATATAGATGCTATATCAATTAACCAATTAATATATTATTTATGAAAAAGTTTAAACAACTACAAAACGTAACTACGCTTGATAAAAAAGCGCAGCAAGATGTGAAAGGAGGATGGCTTAACAGAAGTTGTCCCCGACCAAACATGTGGTGGTGTGAACCGGGCATATGTGTGCCTCGTGGCTCTTATTGCCCTTAATCACTGTTAATCAATACTTTACAAATTACACAAAATAATTATTCACCATTTTTATATTATTCACTATTATGAAAAATTTTAAGAAAAATCAAATCGACAACAAAGAACTACAAGCAATCAAAGGTGGGATTTACCCAATTAGCGAAGCAGATTGCAGAAGATTTGGTGGTTATTGGGACCGCAGACGCAGATACTGTATTCTTTACTAAGTTTTTAACCGTAGTTAGCAATGGCTACTGATGTTTATAATTTATTTAAAACAACAAATTATTATTCACCATTTTTATATTATATACTATTATGAAAAATTTTAAGAACGCTGAAAAGCTTGACAAAAACGCTCAAAAAGAAATCAAAGGTGGACGTTGGGGACGTTGTGACCGTCCTAACATGAGATTTTGTGAGCCTGGTATTTGCGTGCCTTATGGCTGGCAATGCCCTTAATCTGAGATACCATTACAATAGCCGCCCCAAAAGGCGGTTATTGTATTCATATATAGATACTATTATTTAAAAGCTTCAACAACCAAATTATGCACAACATACTATAAGTTTAAATTTTTTTCATGAATCTAAGAACACCTCAGGATGTGGCTATAATCCTGAGGTGTTTTTTTTGTTCGAAATAAACAAGAGTTAGCTCCTGCAGATGATTGCCTTGGGGATGAAAAAAACAAACCCCCAAAAGATATAAAATCCTTTGAGGGTTTTGCTTATTGCTAGGTACCGATTTACATCGGCACCTAAAAATTGACTATGTTTTTATTGACAATAGTGCATTTTAAGTCGATTAGGTCAAACTAGCCAAGCGTGATAGATTATTGACTCAGTAAAGACCATGTTTAGGGCTTTTAGGGTAAAATCAAAACTCAACAGCTACCGACTACCGACTAAACACTATGGACTATTTAGTAACGTGTTCGCAATAACTGTCCGGTTTAGAATAAATCCGCTTTACTGCCTTTCGTTATTTTTATTGCCCGTAGCGCTGCTACGAGCGCAAAAAATGCCTCAGTCAGTCGTGCGTATTTGCCCTAAAAAACAGAAACTTATTTTGAACACGTTACTTAGTATTTAATAAACTTCTTAGTCACGGTTTTGCCTCCACCTATGATACGGATAAAGTAAGTACCGGCTGGCAAGTCTGCAATGTCAATAGCAGTGCCTGGGTTCATCTTTACAGTTTTAGCCAAACGACCATACATTGAAAAGATCATTACCTGACTTGCGTCTTTGGTTTTACCGTTGGCTTTTACATACAATACCTTGTCGGCAGGGTTAGGATATACCGTATAACTGTCTGATTTGGTGTTTAGATCGTGAGTTACAATATCGGTACTACGACTTGCCTGCGCACTGGTAGTGTTGTTTTGTACACAGAACGTAATAGATTCTTCTCTGCCAAATGCTCCGCCAGTAGCAATCATACCGCTGGCACCCGATAAGCTATAAGCACCTTCACCGTAGCTACAGCATATACCATCTCCGATACGGTCTTTGATAGTAAAGGTATAGTTACCAGTAGGTAGTTCGCTAAATACTTTGGTGATGTTAGAACCATCAGGTGTATTGTCAGCAGTATAACTCGCTGAATCTATAATATTACCTTCGGCATCTTTCAATTCCCAAGAAGTTTCCTCTGGGTAATTGTCAAAAGTAAGATCAAGCGTAATGTCGCCCGCAGTACAGCTTCCTTCAGTGTTCAACAACATATCATCTACTGCTATGTTTGCCCAAAGATAAGTGTTGGTAGCGCCTACAAATCGTAATTGTATACGTTTGCCAACATACGCTCTCAAATTCATACTTTCAGACTTCCACTCGGCTCCTTGGTTGCCGGTTTTACCCCAGATAGCCGTCCACGAAGTACCATTATCTACACTTATCTCCAGGTTCAAGGTACCTGTTTTATAAGGAGAGTTCATGTAGTATTTGAAAGTAAACACAGGGTTGTTGGCCTGTGAAAGGTCAAAACACGGAGAAGTCAAAATTGATGGTTGGAATGGGTTCCCTCTCCATGGGTGTACATAAGCATATCTTTTACCTTCGGTAGCCGCTGGTGCAATGTTAGGGTTGCAGTATTCACCTGGCTTGATAGAAGCCCAGCGTAAACCTCTGCTGTTGTTCTGTGTCCAGGCGCCCAAACCTTTCTCAAAACCTTCGGTATAAGGGAAAGTAGTAATGCCATTGTCGCAAGAAGCTACAGAGTTGCTGATACAGAAAGAAGTAGATTCTTCTGTTCTGAATTTACCTCCGGTTACAATTACCCGATCGCCAATAGACAAAGTATAGAAAGCATTGCCCAATAAACCATCTCCATAAGAATCTTTAAAAGTAAATGTATACTGACCATCAGGCAATTCAAAAGTTTTGCTGGTAGACGAACCATCAGGCGTATTGTCAGCCGTATAGCTTGCAGAATCTACCACATTGCCTTCAGCATCTCTCAACTCCCAAGAAGTTTCCTCTGGGTAATTGTCAAAAGTGATGTTTAGAGAAAGTTTTCCTTCTAAACAAATCACAGGCTCTCCTAAAGATATACCATCAATTGCTACGTCAGATCTGGCACCAAATTTCAATAAGCGATTGAACCTTAACTGTACATTTTCGCCTACATATTGTGACAAGTTCAACTGTACTGAGTTCCAGTCGCTGCCTTGGCTACCCTTTTGTACCCATAATAGTTCCCAGGTTACTCCATTGTCTTTACTAATGTCAAGACTCACACCACCTGGCTCGTAGAAGCCCTTCATGTGGTACTTAAAGCTAAAGATAGGGTCTTTTAAATTGCTTAGGTTAAAGCAAGGCGAAACCAAAGACGCACTTTTGCCAAAGAAACCAAACTTACGAGTCACATACGCATATTTTTCACCCTCAGCAGCAGCATCAGGTCCTGTGCCGAATCTTGGCGTAGATCCTGATCCAATTTTCCATTCCAGGGTTTTGCCATTTACAGGAGTCCAATCACCAAAACCATCTTCAAATCCTTGAGTATAAGGGTAGTTCTCTATACCATTCAAACAGAAAGGGCTGTTCAAAGTAGTAATTTCTAACACCTCGCTCATTTCAGATTTGTTGCCACCAAAATCACGGGCTTTCAAAGAAAATTTATAAGTAGTAAGTGGAGTCAAGCCAGTAGCTTTGTAGGTAGTACCACTGATGATGTCAATCAACTCACCATCGCGGTATACTTCATAACTTGCCACTCCTTGATCATCGGTAGAAGCAGTCCAGCTAATGGTTACGTCTGAATAACCAGTGTCTATGATTGCCAATTGAGTAGGCGCAGAAGGAGGAATACTGTCAGGCGTGCTTGTACCAATACGGAAAGAAGCCACTCGGCTACGGCGGGTACCTTCACCTTTGAAATACTCTCCAATGTGCCAAAACGTCAAGTCGTCCAAAGGATCAACCGTCAGTTGAGCATAGTCACCATAACGACCATCGCCACGGTTTTCGCGAGTATCACCATCTACAATCACATTTTCACCATAAGTCATTACACCTAATGGGTCTGAAGCCAAACGGCCAGTGTAACGCAAAGAAGTGTGCTTGGTGCTACTTACTATAGTATACCCCAATCCAATGTTACCTTGTTTGTCCATCGCAATACTACCGCAATAAGCACTATGTCCATCAGGCTGAACATAAGTACCCTCTTGGTATATAGTCCAAGGCTGTCCGTCAGCACTTTGGCGCAACTCATACCAACGAATACCAGCTTTAGTATCGTCTCCGCTAATATCTACTACAAAGTTGATAACCACCGCATTGTAGTTTTCAAAACGACGGTAGTTGGTCATATACATCATAGTTGCCTGAATAGCATCCAGATTTGGTCCACTGCCTGGCTCATCAAGGTTTTGGAAAGAACCACCGTTAAAAACTCCGTCAAAAGCAGTAGTAGTTAATTTTTGCGGTTCAGAGATTGTAGAATTTTCAGGGTTTGCCCAATCTACATCAGTTGTCCATATTTTTAGGTGATCTTCGTCTACTCCAGCCCATCCATCATCTTGCATATAAATGATAGAGTGCCCTACGCCTGCAGGAGGCAAAGAAGTACCTGTGGCATTGAAACCACCTGGGCTATAAAAACCGTTGTTGCTAATTCCAGGTAAAGGGAAACCAACAATAGTAGCTTCTTCACCAGTCAGCATTTTATCGCGCTCAAGCGCATAAACTACCTGGCTAGTAGAAGGGCTGCTTTGATCTTTGTTGGCAGTAATGTAATACCCATCACTCCAAATAGACAATTTTTCATAATCAGGGAAAGTACCTGTGTTAAATCGGTAGGTATGCCACCCATCGTTTACAGGGTCAGCACCTTTACACACTGCCAGTAATATACCGTTAGGAGTATTACTAAACTGCATGATAATAAAACGGTTGGCAAAGTTGTCATATACTACAATAGGGTCGCCAAGGGTTTCGCCAGGAAACAAAGTACCCAGTGAAGCTTCGGGCACCAATACGTTACCGCTACGATCAAGTATACCAAAACCAGAGTTAAACGCATACACGTAGTGGTTAGGACCAATAGCCCCGGTAGGGTCATTGAGTACTGTACCTACGTGGGCATCAAAATTGGCAAGCGGGGTCAATGACTTGGTTTGCCCTTGAATTTGGCTTTTTGCCGCTTTTCTTGCCTGGTTAAGTCGGATTTGCTTCTCTATCAACAAGTCTTTGCCTTTAGGGTAGCCTTTACCAGGTACATAGTTGTTTTTACCTCTCCTTTTTGGGGGCGCTTTATGCTCCTGCCCTTTAGCAGAAATAATGTTATCCATTTTCGCTAGTGCTGGAATCTCTCGCACATAGGTACTAGACGCATGATAATTTGCTTTTTGTGTGGTTTTCTGAGCATATACTCCATAACTACACGTAAGCAGGATAAAAATGAAACTTAGGATTTTTAATCGCATAAGTGAAAATATAATTTAGTGGTTTATTATTCTAGCAGGGTCAAGGTTTATTATCACCTTAGTTCAGTCCTTATAACTGGACTGTAAGTAATATGGCTGCAACATATTACTTAACAGACTGGGAGACTCATTGCTCATACAGCCCGGTTAGCATAGTCAACTATAGTTTCATTATGTGCTGGCTTGAAGGTACACGAAATACAAATTGGCTGCATAGATAAGGCATTTTATTGAGTATGCAAAAAACATTGCAATAAAATACATATAACAATATACTTAAAAGTTAAATCTGCTTAGCGTATTTTTTGCAGTATATTATTTGGCTCTAATAAATAACTTAGGGAGCTTTTAAATGAACTATTCTATGATTTTTTTAATATATTACAGTAAATAGTCCTATTTGTAAAATACTGAACAGCAACACATTGACACAAAAAAAACCAATAAAAGTGTCAAAAAAGACAATAGGACAAATAATATGAATCTATGATCATATATAGGTTATATTATGTGAATTTGCCTACCTGCTTTTATCAATCAACATATAACTATTCTAATATTGCACCCTATATAAAGTTTTTTTTCTTCTCACTTGGCTTTTTACTCCGGAGGTAAAACAACCAAAATAAAGCATCACCGCTATTTGTTGAAGTAGCATCATAATCAGAGACGGCGAAGTTCAGCAGATCAACTGTATAGAGTTTGAGCCTCGTCCTGTGGTTTGACTGGCGAGCTTGGTGGCTTTACTAACTCTTTTTGCTCCATTTCTTGTCTTGTTTGAGGGGCTTTACAAACAAGCAAGGTTTTCGTGTAAACCCAAAAGCCTCATACGTGCTGTATGAGCAAATCAGTAGCGATCCATACAGGCTGAATACCTCACGTTTTTTTGGATAAAAATAACCTTACAAGTCCTTGTCTTTTTTATTGCCTTCCTTATAAAACACCCCACACCTTATACAATATTAACTAGGTTACACTGTATATTAGCATTCGCTATAAATAGTATAATTCAGACATTTTTAGTTGTAGAATAAAGCCTACATTTGCCTACGAAAACAAAAAAAACGTGAGTAGATCAAGTAGCATTATCATTTTGAAATAACACTTTGATTAATGCTATTAAGTATTGATTTACAAATATTTAACATTTTAAAACTCAATAAATAATACCAGCAGAAATACAGCGGAAAAAGTGCGTGTCAATGATTCATTCACTTTTTAAGAGGCTTATTTCTCAGTAAACAAAATTTTAATTATTAGAAGAATGAAAAGGACTATTCAACTTAAGCTCTTAGTTTTATTTGTATTGGTGCTACAAATAGGTTGTGTAAAAAAGCAAACTGAAGTACAACCAGGCAATGTCACGCAAAAAGCTGATCTTGTAACGGAAACAGAAGCAAGAAAAATTGCTCAAAACTACAACTTAAGCGGGGCAAAAATTACCTCAATCACCACAGCAAAAGTAAACGGATTGGCAGCAGTGTATATTGTCAATTTTGAGCGCAACCAAGGCTATGTATTGGTATCTGCCGAACACAGAATGTCGCCAGTGCTTGCCTTTAACGACAAAGGCAGTTTTACTCTGGAAGATACTAAAGCGCCAGGGGTAAGCAATTGGTTTCAACAAAGCAAGCAAGCTATAGCCCAATTGCGTGAAAACGGTAAGCCAGCCGATGCACAGATAAAAGCTCGATGGGAACGTGCTGTTAGCCTGAAAAGAAACGCGCGTACTACTGGCCTTAAGTATGTGTCTGCACTTACTTACTCTAAATGGGGGCAAGGTTGTTATTACAACGCTCAAACCCCTGTAAAAGAAAACCTACCTTGCCAACGTGCCTATACAGGCTGTGTAGCCACGGCTGTAGCTCAGGTACTTAGGTATTATTATGGAGACATTTGGCGTGAAGGCTACGAAGAAGCTAAAAATACGGCTATGGGGCGCAAGTATGACTGGACCAAAATGAAGGATAAACTGACAGAAAATGAGCCTGATAGTATCAAAGGTATAGCCAAACTAATGAGAGACATTGGCGAAGACGTAAACATGTATTACACTGATAATGGGTCGTTTTCAAGTGCACGTTATTATGCTTACCCACGTTTTCAAGATACTTATGGATTTGATGCCAACACTTTGCGTTTCTTGAATTATTCGGCTGACCCAGCGCAGGTAAGCCAAACTGTAACCGAAGAACTTGACCAAAAACAACTTTCGGTATTGGTGGGGTATAACGACGAAGGTGCTGGCCACGTATGGGTGTGTGATGGCTACTATAAGTACGACAACAGCGAATTGTTTTTACACATGAACTGGGGTTGGGACGGCAGACCTGACGATACCAATGGCACCAATGGCTGGTACTTATACAATAGTTTTAAACCAAGCGGACGTACATTCAACAACCGCGTAGGAGTAATCACAGGATTTAGGGTAAAGCCTTAAACAGTTAAGTAACAAGCCCTTAGATGCCGATGAATATCGGTGCAATTAGCCATAAGTTATCAGTATGTCTCACTCGCTTACTAATAGCTTGTTATACGCATCTATTGGCTATGTTTAATTTTGTCTGACTACTTATTTATTACCAAAGCAAAAACGGGGTAAATTCATAAATTTACCCCGTTTTTTTTGTCTACCCCAAAGTTAATTAAGCAACTGAGGTAGGTATATAAGTATTTGAATACATCTTACTAATTTTGTTTGCCTTGCTAACTACCCTCCTTGTTCATTTCAGCCACTTTGTCTACAATCCCCTCCAATATCTGAGCATCTTTTTCTATAGCATTGCCCACTACTATTACATCTGCCCCCGCTTGAAGGGCTTTCTGAGCACGTTCGGGAGTATTGATGCCTCCACCTATGATAATGGGTGCATCTACGCTTTTTCTAATCATTCCAATCATTTTGGCACTAATAGGGTGCTCAGCACCACTGCCACCATCGGCATAAATAAGCTGCAAACCCAACATTTCGCCTGCCAATGCAGTGCACGCGGCTACTTCGGGTTTGTCGTGAGGAATAGGAGTAGTATTGCTAATATAAGATACGGTAGTTTGTCGTCCGCTCTCTACCAACATATACCCGGTAGGCAATACCTCCAGGTTGCTACGTTTGAGGATGGGTGCCGCTACTATTTGTTGTCCAATCAGAAAATCAGGGTTACGCCCCGATATCAACGACAAAAAGAGAATGGCATCGGCTGCCATATCGATGTGCATGTTGCTGCCTGGAAAAATAATGATGGGTTTTTGAACATGTTGCCGTAACCACTGTACGGTTTGCCCGAAGTTGTCGCCAGTAATAAGGCTACCTCCCACAAAAATGAAATCTACTTTGGTAAAGGCAGGCATCTGTAAAAAAGCCTGCCCGGTGTTTTCATCAAATTTATCAGGGTCAATCAATAAAGCAAATGATTTAATCCCTTGTTTCCTTCTCTGAATGAGTGTTTGCAGTATCCTCTTCGACATTTTTATTTTTATTGATTAGCGACTGTGCATAATCGTACGCTATTACCCTTGCTTTTTCGGTTGCATACGAAAACACTTCTCTACCGACCCACATAAGCACTAACTTGCCCCAGCTTTCTTTTTTTTCTACAGGAGGACAAATTACTGGAGCGGGCTCGTTTGCCTCATCTACTGGTTCAGTCTTGCTTTTAGTAAGCGCACGTATTACCTGAAATGTGACAAAAGCGGTTCCAGCAGCTAATAGTACAATGCCAGTGTCCTTCTTTATTTTGCTCAAATCGTCTGTAACCAAAGCTTTTTGCTCTTTAGCCTTTTCTTTGAGGCTGGCACGTATTTGTGATACTTCCCCTACCGGATCAGCAGCAAGCATTGACGGTTCATTCTGGTAAGCGTTTGGGTTGTTGTTTTCGTTCTTTTTCATTGGAGTCTTTGTTTTCAGTTTGTGTGATCATTTGATACATGGCATGCTCAAAACCACGCCTAACAGCGCGTTTTTTTAACCATAACAGTGTCAAGAGCAACAAGTGGGCTCCAGCTACTATCATAAACCCAATGTAGGATCCACCCAGTACTGAGTTGAGATAGTAGGCCAGGGTAAGATTCAAAAATACCATAACTATGGTTACAATTACCACCACAATGAGTAATTCGAACAGTACAATTACCGCTTTGATAATTTGCTCTTGAGTATCCAGCTTTACCAACTCTACTTTGGTATCGATGTAGTCAGCCAGATTATTGGTAAGTTTGTTAATATTGAATAATCCCAAAATTTGATAAAGTGTTTGATATATCCCTAAATAAATTTCACCAAAAGTACAAAATAATAAATTATAGGAGTATGCATTCAGCACTAATTTTAACTAATCACTGACAGTCAATTACTTAATAAACTACTTACACTTCTTTTTGTTTATGGGAAATTAATATCATTATTGTATTAAAACGCCCCAATAGCAACCTAAGCATTATTTATTTCGTAAGTTTCTTGCAAATACATAAGAAAATTATGCATCTTTGTTTTATGTATTGAACATAAAAACTATAACTAATAAATTTTATGCGTTTGAAACTTTGGCAAAAGCCAAGCACTGCTAAAAAAAAGGACTCTCCCAAAAAGCAAAAAAACAAAACCAAAGAGTGGATAAACTCTATTGTGTTTGCTGTAGTAGCAGCAACCCTCATTCGTTGGTTGATTATGTCGGCTTATACCATCCCTACTCCATCTATGGAAGGGTCATTGATGGTAGGTGATTTTTTGTTCGTAAGTAAACTTCCTTATGGAGCACGTACTCCCAACACCCCACTCCGTTTGCCCCTTACTCATAATACCATCTGGGGCACCAGCTTACCTTCTTACCTCAGTTGGATTCAACTACCTACCTATCGTTTGCCAGGGTTTAGTCACATAAAAAACAATGATGTAGTGGTGTTTAACCTTCCATCTGACAGCATAGCCCGCCCAGTAGACATGCGCACCAATTATATAAAACGATGCTTGGGCATTGCGGGCGATACTCTCAAAATATACGATGCTGAAGTATACATTAATGGTAAAAAAGCGGCATTGCCAACCAAGCTCCAGTTTCGCTATGAACTGGTAACCACCATACAAGTATCAAAGCGTGTATTGGGCAAATACGATGTTTATTTTGGGGGCGAAAACAGCAACTTGCATTACCAAACCAACAATGGGCACCATGTATACCTTATATTTGCCAGTCCCCAAAACATGGCTACACTCAAAACTCAGTTAGGGAGTACGCTTCGTTCGTTCAAAATGCTTAAATCAACCAAAGGGACACTATCTACTGAGGTATATCCCAATAGCTATTGGAAAAACCTCAACAAAAAAACCCGCCAACAAGCACAAGCCAAAAGGTATGCTTTGTCTCAAATTCGTTGGAACATAGACTACTTTGGTCCTTTGGTTATCCCTGCCAATGGAATGCGTGTGCCTATGACTAAAGAAAATATTATAAAATATGCTCCCATCATCAAAGAGCATGAGTACCATCGGGCGGTGGTGGTAGCTCCTGACTTTTCGCGCATAACCATTGAAGGCAAACCCGTAAAAACGTATACTTTTCGCCAAAACTATTATTTTATGATGGGCGACAATCGCCACAACTCTATAGATTCGCGCTACTGGGGCTTGGTACCACAAGATCACATTTCGGGCAAAGCGTGGTTCACTTGGTTATCGCTCAATCCTAATTGTGGTTGGTTTGATGGCAAAATTAGATGGGAACGTTTTTTTAAAGGAATTTAAATACAATACTTGGTAGTGATTTTAGTCAAGTTTGATTGCTTACTATTAGTTGTTTATGGATTTAAAATTCTTTAACTGCGTATTTGCAGGCTCGGTTTACAAATGCGAACAAGGTGAGTGTTTACTCGAATAAGCTATCGCCTTCTAACTACGCTTTTTGTAAATAACTGAAAATCAGCACAATACAAAGACGTGGTTACTTGTGAACCGAATCTACAGCTTGCTGTGATGAGCTCAACGGAGTTAAACAGGGTGTAGCACCGATATTCATCGGTATCTAAGGACTTGCGACTTGTCGCTTGAAGCACCGATATGCATCGGCATCTAAGGACTTGCCCCTGTCGGGGCTATGGACTAAATGTTATCGACTATTAAAATAAATATAACATAAGTAAGTGTTTTTTGAAACTTATCTATTATTTTTTCGTAGCACGTTTGTTTATACCTAAGATTTTGATGTATCTTTGCCCTATGTATTCGAAAGAACTCCTAAAAGGAACACTAAAAACCATCATCCTCAAGCTTTTATCTGAAAATGAAAAGATGTATGGATATGAAATTACCCAAAAGGTAAAAAAATTGTCAGACGACAAGATTATTATTACCGAAGGGGCTTTATATCCCAGTTTACACAAGCTCGAAGCCGAAGGACTGCTTCAGACCGAAACAGTAAACATAGGTAAACGGGTACGTAAATACTATTCATTGACGCCACAGGGTACTTCTACTGTCCGTGTAAAGGTAGAAGAGTTTACAGAATTTGTAGAAACCATGCAAACATTACTATCACTCAAAGCAACAACGTAATTATGTTTTATTTATCTGAAGAAAAGGTTAACTGGATACTCAACAATCTCCGTACACAAGGCTTAAACGATGAGCGTTTGGAGGGAGAATTATTAGACCATATATGCTGTGCAGTAGAGCACAAAATGCAAGAAAATAAATTATTATTTGAACAGGCTTACACCCAAACCATTGCCGCTTTTGGCAAAGAAGGAATTCTTAAAGTTCAAAAAGATACGCTCAAAGCCCGTAAGACACGCTCAATTTCGCGCCGAATTACTCACTTGAGTGCCACCATTGCAGCTTGTTTGATTTTATTTATTGGAGTAGTAGTACAAGCCCAGGAACGTCCCAATGCCCACCCTTTACTTAAGTCTATCCCGGTTTGTTCTGGTTTTGGCAAACGCCCCCACCCTATGAGCAGTAAACTTAGGTTTCATTCAGGAGTTGATATAAGAGTACCCGTAGGCACTAAAGTGTTTGCACCTGCTGGAGGCAAAGTTGTGGAAGCTCAGTTTCACCAGGGTCGAGGTTATTATGTGGTGATTCAACACAACGATGTGTATACTACTACTTACTGGCATTTGTCTAAAATACTGGTAAGAAAAAACCAATATATAAAAAAAGGAGATAATATAGCACTTACCGGAAGTACCGGGTTCTCTACTGGTCCTCACTTACATTATGAAGTAAAAAAACACGGCAAAGTGGTCAATCCACAGCAGTACTTCGGTAAGTAAATAATAAAACAAGGCGAGCTTTTGATTCACTTTTCAGGGCTCGCCTTATTATTTTTTATGTAATATTTAAACTGTTTATGCAATTACTTTCAAAAATCAGTTATTTTTGCGCTCAGTTTTAAAAAGTCATAGATATGCGTTTGAAATTTTGGAAAAAAAAGGACAAGGAAAATAAAAAGAAAAAAAGTAAAGCCAGAGAGTGGATTGACTCTATCGTATTTGCGGTAGTAGCGGCTACTCTTATCCGCTGGTTGATCATGTCGGCTTATACTATCCCTACTCCTTCTATGGAAGGAACCCAAATGGTAGGTGACTTTTTATTTGTGAGCAAGCTGCACTATGGGGCACGTACCCCCAAAACATTGTTGCACATGCCACTGACTGACAACAAAATATGGGGTACCAATATTCCCTCTTACCTCGACTGGATTCAGTTGCCTATCCGACGCATTCCGGGGTTTAGTGATGTAAAAAATAATGATGTGGTGGTTTTTAACTGGCCTGCCGATACAACCAAAAGCCCGGTAGACATGAAGGTAAACTACATCAAACGATGTGTAGGTATACCCGGCGACAAACTGGAAGTAAAAAATACCCAATTGTATATCAACGGTAAAAAAGCGAAAGACCCAGAAAAGCTTCAGTTTTTGTACAGATTGGTTTCAAGCATGAGTATTTCACAAAAAGTACTCGACAAACTGGATATTTATAGAAATAACAGTTACTATGTAACCCCTACCAACGATAACAAATTCATTTACCAGATTTTTACTACTCCTCAAAATATCAAGCTGCTAAAACAACAACTAGGGCCTGCTGCACTCTCAATGCAAATACTTGCCAGAGAAAAAAACGAGTTTGCGGCAGAGATTTACCCCAACAGTTATTGGCGCGACCAAAACATGCGCAAAGGTGGGCAGTATAACTACAAACAAACTCCCTGGAACCAAGACTATTTCGGTCCTTTGACTTTACCCAAAGAAGGCATGAAGATAGAAATGACCAAAGAAAATATTATCAAGTACGGACCTGTGATTAAAGAGTATGAATACCACGACAAAGTAGAAGTGGCCAACGATTTCAGCAAAATCACCATTGATGGCAAAGAAATCAAAACGTATACTTTTGTGCAAGATTATTACTTTATGATGGGTGACAATCGCCACAATTCACAAGACTCTCGTTATTGGGGTTTTGTGCCCAGAGACCACGTCGTAGGCAAAGCCTGGTTTACGTGGTTGTCTCTCAACCCCAACAAAGGATTATTTAGTGGTAAAGTTCGCTGGGGTAGAATGTTCAAAAGCATTGATTAATAACCCCTGCCACAATATAAAAAGCCTAATAAGTAGCATTACTTGTTAGGCTTTTTGTTTTTTATCAACTGAACCCTGAGTCAAACAAAACCAAGGTGCTAAAATTAAAAGACACCTGATAAAAACTTGCTAAAAAAAGGCTTTTTACCCAAATTACAGGAAGTTGTTCTACTCATCAAAAACTCATTCTATATGACTGATAACCAATATATTTACCACATTGTACCCGCCACCGAATGGGCGCAAGCCGAGCAAGTTGGTATGTATGCTCCTGCGTCTATCAATACCGAAGGTTTTATTCATTGCTCAGAGCTAAAGCAAGTAACAGGTAGTGCCCAACTGTTTTTTAAAGGACAACGTAACTTAAAGTTGTTACAAATCAACGTGGCCAAACTTGATGCTCGCCTCGTATATGAGAATACTACTGGAGGTACTGAGCTTTTTCCTCACTTATATGGCTCGCTCAACCTAAATGCTGTACACCAGGTTTTTGACCTCAACACCGATGCCAACGGGCAATTTGTACTGCCTGATACTATGGATACTCAGTAAGTATTATACATCACCAAAAGTTATTGTATACACACTCATGCAGAAAATAATCCATATAGATATGGATGCGTTTTATGCTTCGGTAGAGCAACGCGACCATCCCCAGTACCAAGGCAAGCCTCTGGCAGTAGGTGGTAGCCGTGAACGGGGAGTGGTGGCAGCAGCAAGTTATGAAGCCCGCCAATTTGGAGTATACTCGGCCATGTCGTCGCGGCTTGCCTACCAAAAATGCCCACATATTATTTTTGTACGCCCCCGATTCGATGTATACAAGGCTGTATCGCAACAAATCAGGGAAATTTTTCACGAATATACCGATTTGGTCGAGCCGCTTTCGCTGGATGAGGCTTACCTTGACGTTACTCAAAACAAAGTAGGCATGCCCTCAGCTACTATCATAGCCCGTGAAATTAAACAGAAAATTTTTGACACCACTCAACTTACCGCATCGGCAGGCATTTCGGTCAATAAGTTTTTGGCAAAAGTGGCTTCTGACCTGGACAAACCCAATGGGCTTACCCTGATTTCGCCCGAAGAGGCGGCAGATTTTGTAGCAAAACTACCCATCAAAAAGTTTCACGGTATAGGGAAGGTGACCGCCAAAAAAATGCAGCAATTGGGTATTTACACTGGGGCAGATTTGCGTAGATGGGATAAAACCAAGCTGGTGCGACAATTTGGCAAAGTAGGCAATTATTATTTTAACATTGCCCAAGGCATTGATCAACGCAGGGTAAACCCGCACCGCATCCGAAAGTCTGTCAGTACCGAGAGTACTTTTGACCATGACCTTGCCAACCTGGAAGAAATGGAGGCAGCACTGCACCAACTAGCCGAAGAACTCATGAGACGGATGGAAAAGACCAAGTCGGTTGGGCAAACCATTACGCTTAAGGTCAAATATGATAATTTTCAACAAATTACTCGTAGCAAAACCCTTGCTTACCCTATAAACACGCTCGACCTGGTCGTCCGTTTGTCCCAGGAATTGATCCGGGGTTGCGATTTTTCGGAGCACAAGGTGAGACTGTTGGGCTTGGGCATATCAAACCTTGACGGCACCAAAGGTGCAGGTGCTCAACTTACGCTGGAGTTTTGAAAAAAAGAGCGTGGTAAAAACCACACTCTCTTAATCTTTTACGCTCTACTTACTTTGTATTCTTTTAAACACATCACCATCCATGCTTAATGCACTGGCTTTTTTACCCTGCTCTACGATAAACTTAAGCCCCCAACCACGTTTAGGCACCATCTCTAGTCTAATAGCGTTCTCTTTGGGGTAGGGCTCAGCCACCGCGTGCATATTACCATGGCTTACTTCCAGCTTTCCGTTTTTGAGCTTTACACATACCTTGCCCAAGCTTTTGTTATAGTAGGTACCCACATAGCTTGCTAAAGGCTCGGTAAGTGTCCAGGCTCTTTTGGCACGTTTGGCCTTGTCTTTTGCAATCAGTTTGCGGTACTTTTTTACTTTTTTGGTGGCAGTTTTTATATAAGCCTCTAGATTTCTCGATGACTTTCCTTCATTCATCCACCAGTCAAATGCAAACCTAGATAGTTCATGAGCCACATGGCCACCTATCCAGCCATCGTTTACCAATACTGTAATACCCACTTTAGTGTCAGGCATAAATGCCACATGGGTTCTAAACCCAGCAAAACCTCCATCGTGTTGTAATACTCTTTTGCCTTGATAAGTAGCATTCTCCCAACCCAAACCATAGCCTTGGCTTCCATAAGGGCGACGATCACTTTTTCGCTTTACCAAAGGCGAGTGTGCCATTCTTACTACTTTGGCAGGCACCAGTTGTTTCCCCTTAAATTTCCCTTCATTGATATTAAAGATCAACCAATTGGCCATGTCTTCTACCGTGGTAATCACCCCTCCGGCAGACTGCATGGTATTGTCTTTTTTCATCAAATATAACTCTTCATAACCATTATTGCCCAAGGTAAAATAAGGCTTGGCATATTTCCAACCTTTTTTCTTTGCCAACGACATATAGGCGGTGGTGCGCTTCATGCCCAATGGTTTAAATAACAAATTATCCAATACATCTTGCCAAGGCATCCCCAGTTTTTTGTCGGTCATGTGGGTATAAATATTGTACCCCAGGTTGGTATAACGGTACTTCCCTATTTCGTCGCGACGCCCCGATTTATTTTCCAGTACCCAATCCATTTCTTTGCGATCGATGTTGCCCGAATAAGCCGCCCTAAAACCAAAGTACGCGTTTTTGATGCCCGAAGTGTGGGTCAATAAATCACGTAGCTTTACCTGATCGGCTTTGACCGATGTATCAAATTTGATATAAGGCATAGACTCGGCAAGTGTAGCATTGAGCTTTACTTTGCCTTGGTGGTCGAGTATGGCAGCTGCCATGCCCATAAACGACTTGGTAGAAGAGGCAATATAATAAGGGGTGTTGTTTTGAGCTTTTACCTTGTTGGCAATATCGGCATAGCCGTAGCTTTTCATAAATACCGGGCGGTCGCCTTTGACTACTACCACCGATATGCTTGGTAATTCTTTAACGGTATTGGTGAGTTTGGTTAAAAACTCGTCGGTTTCTTTAGCAAACTGTTCTGCGTTTTGTGCCTGACTTGTACACGCAGCAAAAAACAATGCCAATAGCAGGCTACCTACAGAACATGTCTTAGTAATGATATATCTATGTAACATAAACGATTATATGGTTTGTAATTGATACTCAAAACTACTACAAACCAGTCTTTTATACAGACATATTTTGATGGAGACAGGAGAAAAAAAGCTTAAGACGGGAAAAATTTTGTTTGAAACAGGCAGGTACTGCAAAGGGCTGCAAAGCACCCTACACGTTGATACCTTACAGCCAACCAGGTTCTTACTCAGCCATCAATTTGATTGATTCAGAGTTGATACAAAAACGTAAACCACTGGGTGGAGGTCCATCGGGAAACACATGCCCCAAGTGTCCATCGCATACATTACACATTACTTCTACCCTTACCATGCCATAAGAAGTATCTTTTTCATACTTAATGGCGTTTTCTTTGATTGGCTCTGTAAAGCTTGGCCAGCCCGACTGAGAATCAAATTTTAGGCTAGAGTCAAACAAAGGCGTGCCGCAACATATGCAAGCATACTTTCCTTTGTCATAAGTATGGCACAAATCGCCCGAAAAAGCTGGCTCGGTGCCTTTATGTCGTGTAATGCGGTATTGCTCTGGGGTAAGTTGGGCTTTCCACTCCTCTTCAGTTTTAGTGACTACCCTATCGGGGGTTGGGTTACCTTGCTCGGCAAACTTGACGATGTCGTTCCAATTCATGAGATTATTCCTTTTGAAATTTTCAGTTGAGTTTCAGAATCAATACTCCGCAGTAATTTTAGTCAAAGGTGGTTACTAGTAATCAGTTATCGATGAGTTCAAAACTATGTAACTTTTAATAAAGGTAAACATTTACTCGAATCAGCTATGGTCTATTGACTAAATACTATGGACTATTAAGAATATATAACCATTTTAAAGCAGCAAAGTTCCACACTTGCCACCCTCCCACCAAATTACCCCTATCAAAACCTGACATAAAAGCCCTGTAAAACTAAAAACAAGCACTGCAAAAACAATATTTAAACACATATTGTTAAATATTTTTAAAATACTTTCAATATATTTTTAGATTAGCCTAAAAATATATTTACCTTTGTATTAAAATAAAAATCAGAGAAATAAATAACAATGAACAAACATATACTTTTTACTATATTTCTTAGTCTTGCCTTGGCTACTGCATCAGTATTCGCGCAAAGCGGAAAAATTACTGGAAAAGTAACCTTGAAAGACGGTACTCCGGTACCTTTTGCCAACATTACGCTTGCCAATACGCCAATGGGTACTGCCAGTGATGAAAAAGGAAGGTTTACCATTACTAATGTGCCTTATGGCAACTATACACTCAAGTTTAGTGCTATTGGCTACGCTAGTAACAGCCAAACAATCAGTATAAAAAGCCTGGTAAACACGGTCAATATAGAAGTCGCAGAAAATGCGGAAGAATTGGACGAAATAGTGGTCACAGGAACAATGAAAGCCATTTCACGCAAAGAATCTCCTGTGCCAGTAGAGGTGTACTCTCCTTCTTACTTTAAGAAAAATCCCACGCCCGTGCTTTTCGAGGCATTGCAAATTGTAAATGGGGTGCGTCCTCAGCTCAATTGTGCCGTTTGCAATACTGGTGACATTCACATCAACGGAATGGAAGGACCTTATACAATGGTACTCATAGATGGAATGCCCATAGTGAGTGGCTTGTCTACAGTGTACGGCTTAAACGGGATTCCTAATAGCATGATTGAGCGGGTAGAAGTAGTCAAAGGCCCTGCCTCTACCCTATACGGCTCTGAAGCGGTAGGCGGGTTGATCAATGTGATTACCAAAACCCCCGAAAATGTCGCGCTATTTTCGGCAGATGTCATGGCTACTTCGTGGCAAGAATACAATGCAGACCTGGCGGTAAAATTTGGAAAAAAGAACGCGACCTCGTTGTTAGGGGTTAATTATTATAACTACAGCAACCCTTTAGACAATAACGGGGATGGTTTTACAGACATTACTTTGCAAAATCGCGTATCGGTATTTAACAAGTGGAACTTCAAACGCATCAATAACCGGGTGGCTTCTATTGCAGGGCGTTTTATTTATGAAGATCGTTGGGGTGGGCAAATGAACTGGACTCCACAGTATCGCGGCAGCGACCAAATCTATGGAGAATCTATTTACACTGCCCGCTATGAGTTAATGGGGGCTTACCAACTACCTTTAGACAGTGAAAAAATAATTGCCAACTTCTCGTATAGTCACCACGACCAAAACTCGGTGTACGGAGATATGTGGTATATTGCCCAGCAACAAATTGCTTTTGGACAGTTGGTTTGGGACAAAAAAATAAGCAAAAGCCACGATGCATTGTTTGGGCTGGCGTTGCGTTATACCTGGTACGACGACAACACACCTGCCACCCGGATTGGCGACGAAAACAGTGGTACCAACAAGCCGGACGAGATTTATTTGCCTGGTATTTTTGTACAGGATGAAATAAAACTGGGCAATCACCACAAGGTTTTACTGGGGGCACGTTACGACTATAATTCTGAACACGGTAGCATTTTTACCCCAAGGTTTAACTATAAGTGGACACCCAACAAAAATAATATATTCAGACTGAGCTTTGGCAATGGTTTCAGGGTAGTCAATTTGTTTACCGAAGACCACGCCGCTACTACAGGAGCCCGTGATGTAATCGTTACTGAAGAGCTTCGCCCAGAACGTTCGGTCAATGTAAACTTAAACTACCAGAAGTTTATACCTACCAGTGTGGGGGTGTTGAGTTTAGACGCTACGGCTTTTCATACTCGTTTTTCTAACAAAATCATTGCAGACTATGAAACCAACGATAACCAGATTATTTACGACAACCTGGATGGCTATGCAGTGTCGCAAGGGGTCAGCCTTAACTTAGACTTTGCTTTTACTTTTCCACTGAAAATAATGGCAGGTGCGACCTTAATGGATGTGTACGCAATGGAAAAAAACGCTACCGGGCAACTAGAACGTAACCGTCAATTACTTACTGAAAATATTTCCGGAACTTTTGCGATTAGCTATACTTTTTCCCGTTGGAACTTAAGCATTGATTATACGGGCAATGTATACGGCCCTATGAGACTTCCTATACTAGAAAATGACTTCCGCAATGAGTTTTCAGAAACGTATAGTTTGCAAAATATCCAAATCACCAAAAAGTTTAACAATGGACTGGAAATATACGGTGGGGTAAAAAACCTACTCAACTTTACACCTCCTGCCAACTCTATTATGCGGGCGTTTGACCCGTTTGATAAAACTGCGGATGACCCAGTAAGCAACCCCAACGGATACACTTTTGACCCTACTTATGTGTTTGCACCCAATCAGGGCATTAGAGGATTTTTTGGGGTAAGGTACAGCATCCGTTAACATAAAGAAACGCCTATACCTGCCAGGTTTTCCAAAATCTGGTAGGTATAAAACGCTATTTTATTAAAAATCTACTGACTGCACTATAAAAATATGCAGTCATCAAAAATACTGTTGGTGTTTACCAAAGATTTTTTTCAACCAGTAATGTATTATTGAATGATTATAATCTAATATTTCGTAGCCTCGTGCTTTTTAAAAGTTGTAAGGTTAAAAAGGAGTAGAATATCTGCTCCTTTTTACTGGCTTTAGGCCAATAGTTTTTGATACCCCATGATGACACAAAAAACACTTTTTTTATCTCTGCTACTTATGTTTTGTGGCAATTGGGCTAACGCCCAAAAAAAACAGAAACACAACAAAGTTATACAATGGCTCAGTTTTGCCCAACTGGAAAAAGCCATGCAACAAAACCCTCGCTATATATTGATAGAGGTAGAAACCGATTGGTGTGTCTACTGTAAAATGCTTGACAAAGCCACACTTAGCAAACGTAAAGTGGCAAAGGTAATCAACCAATATTTTTATGCAGTAAAACTCAATGCCGAACACCCCCAAAAAATACGTTTTGGCGGTCAGGTATACCCTTTTATGACCCAGGGCAACAACCAGGGCATACAAGGGCTGGCATTGGCACTCAAGGTGCAAAGTTACCCCACTCTGGTGGTGCTTTCACCCGATTATCAGGTCGTTCATCGTCATAATGGCTATATCAAAGCAAAAAAATTGGCGCCCATTTTAGAGTTCCTAGGGGCAGAAGCATACAAAACCCAGTCGTGGAAAGATTTTATCAGCATCTATAAAAAGAAGGGGGAGAAAAGAGGGGAATAATTTTTTTTCATTTTTTTTGAACCTTTTCTCTGCAAATTGATTTATAGTATTGAAAGAAAATTGTCAAAAATAATTGTTAGTACGCAAAATTAAACTCGCGCCAAACCTTGACGCGAGTTTTTTTGATGGCTCTTATAAAGAATTGGGTTGAAGGGTTATTGTATGCTCATGTTCGCTCTTCACTAGGGCAACCATTCCGATAAACCGCGAACTTCCATTGCATTACAGCAAGGGATTGCCCCTACACTTATCACTTTAATTTATACATAAATACCTGTATATCAGAAATTTTAAAAACTTCGTACACTCTTAAAATGTATCCGCAGGATGCTTAATAAGAGCCTTTTTAATTTACGCTAGGTTACATTCCAGCATAAAGAGTAGTTATTTCTTCCTCTTCTTCGTCATACCTCACAGGTGCGGCTTTAGCTTCACGGGCAAAAGTAGTACACACTGTATGATTTTCGTTTTTTTCTAGAGGGTGCAGGGGCATCACCTGATTTACGGGTTTCTCGACACGCCTGATACGTCTGACGATGGCAACTCTGATAATAACGTCAACGCTTGCAAGGATGAATAGATTTAAAAGCATTTTTAAAAAATATGAAAATGAAATTTGTGCTAATTAGGATTTTATTTCAGGCAAATACCTGATAACCTCTCTACCCTAACGACCATACTTTTGTTATGCTGCAAACTTATTCAGTTTAAACCGAGTAAATGTTACGTTTGCAATTTTAACACACAAAAAACATATTCACAAAAAACCAAACATAACTCCCTGCTAATCAAGTGATTACACACACAAAACCTGTTTGTTATATTTTTTTATCCTCAATATTTGCACAAATAAAAAAAGTGCGTACCTTTGCAATCCCTTACAACAAGGGGCACAACAAAAAGGACCGGTAGCTTAGCTGAATAGAGCACCAGATTACGGCTCTGGAGGTCGTAGGTTTGAATCCTACCCGGTTCACTAAATACAATTAACCTCTGCAAAACGCAGAGGTTTTTTTTATGCCTTTCAATCACGAGCTCTCCCTTTATCATTAGCCCCCTCCTTGTGTTATATTCATTGAGTTTTAACGAGGTGCATTTTCAGATTTGCATACAGCATTTTGGTTTGGCATTTTTTTTTAGTATGTTAAACACCTACCCTAACCAATTTAGCTCACGCTTTTTTTAGGGAGTTTGCAATAAATGGTCCCTCAAGTTTTGGTGAATGGTTTTGATCAAAGGACTTAATACATCAATACTCCACAGTAATTTTAGTCAAAGTTGATTACTGATTACCTTCGTTGAGCTCCCTACAGTCGGTTTACAATGATTAACAGGGTAAACATTTACTTGAATCCACTTTTAACTATGCTTTTTATAAGTTGCTAAAAATCGACGTGATAGAAAAAGTGTAGCTACTTAGGGAACAAGGTATACCTAGAACCTTGCACCTAGTCCCTAGAACCTTGTCGGGGCTATGGACTATTGATACATTTAACCACCACAAACAAAAAACGACTTATGAAAGAAGATTTATTTGATTACGATACTTATACTACTTGTTTAGCGCGTTTAGACCAACTCCATGCCAACACCCGCCCCCTTTGGGGTAAGATGTCTGCCGCACAAATGCTGGCACATTGTGCAGCTGTACAAGAAACCACCAATGGAGCCCCTCTTAAGAAAAAAACCTCTCTTTTGCTGAAAGTACTCAAACCTATGATCAAAAAAATGGTGGTCAAAGGGGAGTACAAACAGGGTGAAAAAACACACCCGGCTTATGTACAAAACAGCCCCAAAAACTTTGAGCAGGAAAAAACACGTTTACTCAATGCCCTGAGGGTTTTTCACGAAATGGGACCAGTAAAAGCTGAAGCCATTCCACATGATTTTTTTGGAAAGATGACTGCTGCCGAAAAAGGACGGGCAATGTTCAAGCATTTAGAACATCACCTCCAACAGTTTGGAGTATAAAATATGTGAACAAAGCTTAAACACCCACCCAAAAGCCCCCTTTGAGTAGTTCAAAGGGGGCTTTTGAATTTTCGTACAGCAAACAAATGTTACTTCCCTAAGGTTTTGTAGGCAACCAGCCCACCTATTAATAAGTTTACTCCAAACAGCCCTACAAAGGCAAGCATCCAGGGATTAGAATCAGTATTTTTGTGGTGATGGTGACGGTGTTTGTACCTACTATAATACGACTTGCCACAACTGCGATAGCGCCCCGACCTTGAATCATTGTCATGAGATATCAAACGTCTGGTTCTGCGCTCCAGGCGTCTTAACTTCCGTTGCTTCGCCCGATTAATCAACAGCCGGCTAGTGAGCAGGTTTATCGAGCGGTAATACTCCATTACTCTCGGTTGGCTTAGACTTTCGTCTACTTTTATATAGCCTTCTATGTCGTGTATTTCTGCCATAAGGGCATTCTCATGAGATCTTAACACCCGTGTAGCTTTACGTACTTGCCGCTTCAGCACACGCAGCTTGTGGGTACTATTTTGTAAAGCATTTAGCTCTTGCTCTAAGCGATAAATACTTGTATAACGTGGGCTTTTTCTACGCCTGAAGCAATCTACAACACGTGTATCTTTGTATGTGCTTGGGTAGGTGTCTGACTTTACCTGTATCTCTACCTCTATTTCAGCTGTACCCTCAGGTTCGTAGTCGTACTGGGCATAAGCAGGCACCACAAAACAGGTAAGGGCAAATAACCATAACAGAGTCAAAAACTTAGGAAGTTGGCGGTTTTTTTTCATAATGAAAAGAATTAAAAGGTGATCATGCAAGATTGGTTATTCTAATATAAAAAAATACCCACAACATTCCTATTGTGGGTAAGCAATAAACAGAATAAAACCTATGTTTTCTTATCTTTTTCTAATAGAACCTCCGCTTGAGCTCTTTACATTTACCTTTTGAGGGTTTCCAGCATATATAACCGACCCACCTGAGCTTGCCCTTGCCTCTATTGCCTGGCTCACATTTACTCTTATGCTTCCACCTGAGCTTACCCTTATCTCGGCATTTTGGCTTATAAAATCTTGTGCTTTAATTCGCCCGCTTGAACTTCCTCTGGCCTCCAAAGTGTTGGTGCTTCCACCTGATAAAAGCATTTTACCTGCCGAAGAAGCATTTAGTTTCAAATCATTTGCCTGTACTTTTCCCTCAAAGCGTCCTGCTGAAGACACTCTCAACGTCATAGTACTACCACTGATAGTATAGTTGGTTTTGACCGACCCCGCCGAACTAGCCGATACCTTGGCAATGTTTTTAAAATTGCTTTGCAAGTCGATGCGGGCGGCTGAACTTGCACTAATGGCTGTTAATGACCGACAGGTAATTTTCACTTTTACATCTACCTTACGATAGCGACGCCCATCTTCCAGGTGTACTCTCAACCTGTCTCCTTTTATCTCAGCTAACACTTCTTTGGCACTAATATTACCACTTACACTAATATCAATGGCTTCTGTATTTCCCTTTACCACAATAGCTTTGATGCCCTCAGCCACGCTCAAGCGCGAAAATGCTTCAAGATTACGGGTTTCGTTAGACTGTGCCTGAGCTACAAGTGTTAATAAAAGCAAGGCAAAACTCAATGCAATAGATTTCTTCATGGGTTCAATTAAATTTATATATTAATAATGACTTAGGAATTGTTCAAAAATAAATTTACACTCTGAGGGGTGATTTTTCGCCTTGATACTTCGTTATTTTTATTGCCCGTAGCGCTGCTATGGGCGCAAAAAATAGCCTCGTCTCAAAACAAAACCTCTACCTCAAGAATGGTAATTTAATTTCTCACCATTCCTTAGTTTGTGAGATCATCACTCACCAGCAACAGTTCTTTATTGTATTTCTTATTTGGTTCAAAGAGGCACGTAATAGATAAAGAGTTGCATATAATGCCTATATTTTTTTCAGTCTTCTAACAAAATAATGGTACTATCACAGTCACGAAATACCGAAATCATTACGAAATAACGTATAAAAACAGCTGTTTTTAACCCTACTTATTTCTGGGAAAATAAAAAAATAAAATTTTATTTCACTGATTTTCAACTACTTAAAAAATAATTTTTAAGCAAAAACACTTTTGGTCTTTGGTTTGAATATATACTAATCAAAGATATTT